>NZ_JAYESI010000025.1:0-128283 GCF_041903675.1 Corallococcus sp. RDP092CA
TCGGGGGTCGAGTTCCGCCATGAGTCGCGGTGTGTCACGTCACAGCCAACACCGTCGAGCGCCGCCCCGCCCACCGTACGCTGCCCGGCAGCCCCTTCAAGCAGGCACCAACCGGTGAACGGTTACGTCACCACTTCCTCTCGCCCAGCCAGGCCCGGCGGGAGCTGCTGCTGAAACAAGCCGCCTGACTACGACCAACCTGGTGTCTCAACAATTCGGTGCGGTACAGACCGTCGCTACCTCGACATGTCCCTGCTGAAATCAATCTCAGACACCGAAGCATGATGCAGCCAAGGAGCTTTCCTCCCCGAACCCCCTCCCGACCAACTACACATGATTCGGGACTTGACCTGTCCAGCGCCCCCGCGCGTCAGGAGGCAGGGGCGCCCTTGCCGGTCAAGCTTCTTCGTCGGGGAGGAGCGTCAGAAGTAGCTCATCGTCGGGACTGAGTGGGCGCCATCCGGGCGGCGGCGGCATGGCAAGGAGCGCATTGCTGGCTTGGTCCACGCGGTCCTGATGGGTTTCCGGCGTGTAGCCACTCCACCGACCAAGAGCTATGGCAACGTCCATACGGGTTCCGTCGTCCATCACGGTCGGCCAGCCGTTGGGGAAGTCGTCGGACAGCTCTCGCACGAGCACATCACGCACAAGACGTGTGACCCGCCTGCGCTGCTCTGCCTCAGCGAGCAACCCACTGAACACCTGCACCGCAGCGACATCGTCTTTGCCAAGTTCGTCGGCCAGAACATGCAGCGGGACAGCAGGGCGCGCATCCGCAAAGGCAGTGAGAGAGTCGTAACCACGCTCAAGGACCCTTTCATACAGGCGGGCTTTCACGTCGCCCTCCCACGGATGCCGGGCGGTCATTGGCCCCTCCAGGAGGTGAAGTTCATTGGGATCTTATAATCCTTCATTTGCTTGGCGACGAGCTTCAGGATGGCATCCCGCGTCAACATCCGGCCAGCTCGTGTCTCGGCTTTGAGCAGCTCGCGCATAAGAAGCTGGTTCCATTCGCCGGGCCAGGTTCGTCCCAGCTTCCAGTTCCCCCCGCCGTGAATCGCCTCGTGGTGGGCCTTTTCCAACCGGACGCAGAACTGGTCGATGTCCATGTCGCCCTTGAAGCCGCGCCGCTCGAACCACTCGCGGTGCTCTTGCGGCAACACGTGGTGTTTGGGCGCGTCGGACATGCCCGCCCCGGCCCTGCCCGTCACCTGCATGCCGCGCACCTCGGGGCTGTCCCCCAGCGCGTCGCGCACACCCTTGGGCAGGTCCTGATGCGCCTGAGCCATCGTGACCTGTCCGCCGTGAATGAGGACGGCCGCGCTGGCGGCAGGTACGGAGATGACGCCTGCCTGCACGAGCCTTCGCATCATCTCCACCCACTCGGCGGAGACCACCAGCCGAGAGCCCACCATCACTCCACCCGAACTCATCACGAGGCCCACGCCGAGCGTCGCAGGGGCCGAGGGTGGCACGCGCGGTAGGGCCATCTTCATGGTGGAAATCATGGTGACCATCTCCACCGCCTTCATTGCCGCGATGACCTGCCCGCCAAGCTTCAGGGTCGAGCGGGCCTCTCGATGGAGCGTGTCGAACTCACGCGTCAGCTTCCCCATCAGCGCGGGCATCGCGAGGGTCGCGGCCTCGACCCGCTCCGGGTCCAGGGAAGCGAGGTCCGTCAACGTGGGCTCCATGAGTCCCTGCACGCGGTGCAGGTCCGTGAAGAGCTTCTCGACGCTGCACATCGGGCAGTTCCGGAGAATGGCATCCGCGAGGTGGAGGAAGTCCACCCAGGTGGCCAGGAGGAGGGTCCCGAATTGGGCCGTCTGGAGCCTGGGCCCCGCCACGCGAAGGAGACCCAGCTCCATGTCCGTGTCATCGACTTCCGAGGCTGCCTCTGTCAACACGGTGGCAGCCCCGAGTGCACCATGCAGCCACGTCACCTGCTTGGAACCCTGGTCGAGGTAGCGCGTGAAGACGCCGGTGAGGCTGAAGCCCCAAAGGTCGGGAGGACGGTCCGCCAGTTGGGTGAATGCGGCCTCGACGCTGCGCAGGGAGCCCTTCACCTCGTCCGTGGCAGTGAGGACCGCCTGCCGCGTCGATGCAGTGCTCCGGGCCCCACCCCCAACCGCGCTGTCTCCCACGGCGGTCACGTCGTCACGGGGCCCCTGGCGACGCAACTTCCGTTGGGACGGCTCGGGGCCCGAGATGGCGGACGGTGGAGAGTTCCGGGCGCGCGGGGACTCATCACGCGGAGCGTCCACCCACGCGGGCGCAGGAGCCGCACGCGGCGCGTAGCTCAAGCTCCGACGACTCCCAGGAGCGTACGGCACTGAGGCGCATCCCGTGGCCAGCAGCGCCACGGCCAGCACCAGGGCGTCAGCGCGCATTGTCCACCCCCAGGCCCACCGAGGCGAAAGCCCCTGGCCGCAGCGTCCCTTCCGACGTGGGGAACAGCAGCGTGCCACCCGTCCCCAGCGCGGAGAGCTTCCCGCCCAGGAATCGCCAGCGGACCTCGGCGGCCCCCAGGTAGCGCGCCCCGGGCTGTCCCATGCCCACTCCGAGCCCCTTCACCGCCACTTCCAGGCTGCGCGCGAAGAGCTGCATCGCCACGCGCCCATCCACGTCGAAGCGGCCCCACGAGAAGGCCTCCACTCCCAGCGACAGCTTCAGGTGCTTGGAGAGGCCGCCGTAGCGGACCGCGTCCCACCCCACCTCCGCCTCGCCATAAGCCGAGTACCCGTCCGGGAAGGGCGCCTCCGCCAGCGGCACTCTCTCCGGCCCTGCGGCCCGGAAGCGCGCCAGCTCGTAGTCCGGACCGAAGAAGCCCTGTCGGAAGCCGCCGTGCTGCCTGCGCACCTCCAAGCGCAACCGCATGTCCAGCGTGGGCGTCAACGCATCCGCGCCCGCGCCCACCACGGCGCCCCATGCGCCGCCCTCACCTGGCCGCCCGCCCCAACCAGCAATCAGGTGGGCCTCGAAGTCCGGCCGCACCACCACCACGGCGGTGCCGTCCAGGTGCGCCAGCGTCACCGAGGGGGCGCGCCCTCCGGCCCGTCCCCAGTCATGCACGGCGGAGAGCGCCAGCGTGTAGCGGCCCGGCTCGCGGGGCTGGCCGAAGAGGACGTGCTGCACGTCCAGCGCGACTTCCGCACCCATGAGTCGCGCACCCAGCACGTCCGACGCAAAGGCCTGCGTGTAGAGGGGCCCCAGGGTGCCGGTGAGGAAACCTCCAGCCGGGTGGTAGTCGGGATTGCTTCGGTTGGAGTAGCGCCGCACGAGGTGCCCCGACAGCAGGCTGTAGGACTCCAGCCCGCCGAACCAGACGCCCAGGGGCGCGTTGTCCGAGCCCAGCTTGAGGCCGCGCACCACCTGCCCGAAGTCCGAGAGGCTGTCCCAGTCCTCCCGCCGCACGAGGCCCGTGTCTTCCCCTCCACCCCACAGCCGCAGCCGCACCGGGGCGCCCAGGTTGAGGCCGAACTCCGCGCCTCCGTCGAGAATGAGCGTCGGCTCCACCTGGAGGAAGCCCTCGTCCGAGCCGATACCCGCGCGCGGCAGCAGGGCCCACGTCGTCGCGTCCAGCCGCAGCAGCGAGCGCCACGCAGTAGCCTGCTGGCGCTGCTGCTCCTCCCCGGGCTGCCCCCCCGGGACGTCCTCCGCCCATGCGGCCACGGGCCACAACAACCACAGCCATACCGCCCAACGTCTCGTCATTCGCATACACGCCTCCCAGCAATGCCCCAGCGAGGGGAGCAAAGGACACACGTCTGACGTTCAGCCCGGCTTGGGGCCGGCCGCGCGTCATGACTCAGGACTAAAAGGAATGGGTGCCGGCCGCCTCGGGCCAGCAAGTGTTAATGCCGCGTCAGGCGCAAGGCGTCCGGTTGCGGCTCCGTCGTCGTCTCGTCCGCACTGCGAAGGGGCCGGGGCTCCGTTCGGATGTCGTCCTGGCTCAGCGGTGGGAAGGCCGGGACGATGCCGCCCTCGTCCTCCATCAAATCCAACTCCTCCAACGCCTCACCGCCTTCAAACAGCGCGGCCTCCACCTCCTTCACCGCTTCGGCGGCGCCGTACCCGCCTCTCTGCGCGAGCTGCGCACGCAAGGCCACCTCCAGCGCCGCTGCTGTAGCGAAGCGCGAGGCCGGCTCCGCGGCACAGCAGCCGGTGGAAGACGGTGCGCAGCAGTTGGGACAGGCCGAAGGTGGCGCTCGCCACCTCCTTCGCCCGGTACGTCATGGCGTGCCGGATGGCGTCCTCCACGAAGGGCGGCAGGTGGAGTTCCATCGTCGTGGCCAGGGCCGCGAGCACGCGCTGACGCTGCTCCCGCGAGAGTCGCGGTCCCTCCTCCTGCTTGAGGTTCCCCGGGTAGTAGAGGTGCCGGCCCGTGGCGAACTCCAGCAGCACCAGCCCCAGGGAGAAGAGGTCCGCGCGCGTCCGTCGCTTCTCCCAGCAGCGCCTCCGGTGAAGCGTAGATGACATCCGTCACCTTGAACTCGTACCGCGCGCCTTTCTCCTCTCCGTGCTCCTTGAAGAAGCGCGAAGCCTCGGGCGAGCGGTAACGGCGAGTGCCGGGCGGCAGCGGAGCGTCCGTCAAATCCTCGGCGTGGGTGTAGTCCCCTGCGCTAAAGTCGAGGATGGTGGGCTCGCCGTCCTTGGCCCGCACCATGATGTTCGCGAGCTTCAAGTCGCGGTGGAAGACGCCGCGCCCGTGCATGTAGTCCATGGCGACCGCGAGCTTCTCGAAGACGCGGACCACCTCCTGCGCCGTGGGGTGCATCCGCTCCACCCACTCCGCCAACGTGTGCCCTTCCACGAACTTGAGGATGACGTACAACCAGCCCGTATCGATGTCCGGCCAGCGCCCATGGGCGTGGATGCCGACGAGGTTCGGGTGGCGAAGGTGGACGAGGCACCACACCTCGCGCATCAACCTCGCGTCCGCCTGCTCCGCATCACCGCTCCCAGGCCGGTGCATGGCGATCTTCATCGCGCAGTGCTGGCCGCCCTTCTCCACGCGACAGACCGCATCGTATGTGCCCGCCCCCAGCAGCTTCACCACCCGCCAGCCGTCAAACAGGTAGCCGGGCGGGAGCGATGCGGGATGGTGGATGACTGTCAACATAGCCGACCTCTACAGCGCGACACGCGGAACGAGAATGCGACGAGTGCCCGTGGCATCCACCAACTCCAAGCGGAACAGCGTACCCACCTCCCAGTCAGGCCCCTCCGTCTCCACCATGACGACACCCACTTCACCCAGCTCAATCCGGGGTTGCTTCATGCGAACGCCGAGCACCGGCACCTGTACGCCCCCCGTTGAATGGGTGAGACGCGCTTCCGTCGGGGTCCAGGGCACTTTGCCCAAGTTCATCACCTGCATGAACACCAATCCCCAGGCGGGAGCGCGAAGGATGAAGCCGCCCATGACACGCAGCGAGGACTGGCCCTCCTGCCTGAGTTGCAACTCAAGCTTCCTGGCAACGACCCCGTTCTCGTCCAAGAGTCCCGCCAGGGCGAGCCCTGCCGGACTGCTCACTTCGCTGCGTGCCCGGAGCGCGGCAAGCTCGGCGCGTACCTCCGCCAACTCCGCCTGAAGCGCGGGAATCGACTGCGCTCGGCGGAAGACCTGAACCCGAGCATCGACGTCTGACGGGTGCGTCACCAGCACGAAGACGGCCTGCTCGGGGCGGGCACCCTCGGCGAAGCGCACCCGAAGGCCGAGTTGCTCACCCGACCGGAGATCGGTCGCAGGTTCCAGCGCAAGCATTCGCTCCCCCACATCGAGGAATCGGAACCGCTCGCGGCCTTCCAACTCCACCGAGGCCAGGTCCAGCGGCGCGTCGAAGAGAAGCAAGGTGACAGCACCCGTCGCGACGTGCAGTTCCGGCACGGGCTCCGAGGCGCTGTCCGGAAGGGAGATGCGCCGCTCCTGGCGCTCGCGGGAGGCAGGGGCGGGTTGGGCAGGGACAGCAGTCCCCAGCAGCAGGACGAGAAGGGCAGCAAGTCGCGGCAACGGAGGCTCGCCGGGCGGCACCCTACCAGACGCGGAACCCCCCATCGTCGGGAAAGGCCGTCGAGGCCTCCATTGCAGGTGGAGTGCGGCTACTTCACCTTCAGAGAACACGGATAGGTAGAGGCCGAAGCGGCGTTTCGCTAACCCCGGTCCTCGTCGTCCGCCTCATCCAGCCCCTCCGGCGACGCCAAGAGCCGCCGGGCCTGCTCCATCATCTCCACGACGATCTGCCCGGCGGGCTGCACGGTGTCGATGCGCGCCATGCTCGCGCCTCCCGCGGGGAGGCTCATCTCCTCCAGGTCCCCCTGCGTGTCCGGCGTGGGCAGGAAGGAGCTGAACCTCGGCATCACGTAGGGCACGTCGAGCACGCCCGGGAACAGCTTCGTCGTCCCGATGGCGTCCGACTCCGTCGCCGGCGGCGCGCTCGACTCACGCCCCGCCCACTCGCGCACCACGCGGTTGCGGATCACCCGCATGCGCTTGCCCACCCACTCCGGTCCGAACAGCGTCGTCAGCGCCGTATCCGCCGCGTCCCCGTCCACCAGCCGCTGCTTGTAGAGCGGATGCGCGTATGCCTCCACCGACGCCACCAGCCGCGTGCCCACCCAGACGCCGTCCGCGCCCTGATGCAGCGCTCGCGCCGCGCTGACCCCGTCCGCGATGCCTCCCGCCGCCAACACCGGCACCGCGTCCGTCATCTGCCGGAACGCCTTCAGCAACTCCAACGTCGGCGTGCTGCTCAGGTTGCGCCCGCCCGCCTGCCTCCCCTGCGCGATGAGCCCCTGCGCGCCGGCCTCCAGCGCCTGCTTCGCCAGCTCGACCGTGCCCGCCTGCATCCAGACCCGCGTCCCCACGGCCCGCAGCGCGCGGATCCACTCGACCGGCGGCAGCGTCCAGTGGAACACCACCACCGGCACCTTCGCCGCGACGCACACGTCCACGTGGTCCCGCGTCGTGAAGCCGTGCGGCTCCCGCCGATCCACGATGAAGTCCACGCCATAGGGCCGCCGCGTGCCCGCCTGGATGGCCTTCAGCCGCTCCTCCAGCACCCCCGGCGGCTCCGGCGCCGTGCCCAGCATTCCCAGGCCGCCCGCCTCCGACACCGCGGTCACCAGCGGCGGCAACGCCACGAACGCCATGCCCGCGCCGACGAAGGGATAGTGGATCCCCAGCTCGCGCGTCAGCCGCGTCTTCAGCGTGTTGCCCTCCAGCACGTAGATAGGCTTCGGCCTCGGCTGTCCTTCCAGGCTCGCGTCATCGGACTCGCCGTCCGCCAGCGGCGCCCCGTCCTCGGAGGAAGCAGAGGGCTGGCCGGGTCGTCCATCGTTCGCGCCGTTCATCGCGTCTCCCGCAAGGCTGCTGACGTTCCGAACCTTCAAGATTAGCAGCGCCGCTCCTCGATTCAGCCGCGACCGGGCAGGGCCGTGCTCACTGGCCAGCAGAGCGGCCTCACTCCTCCAGGATGAGGCCGCCGGGCCCCAGCCCCGCGTCCGTCAACACCCGCCCCCGGCCCCACCGCCGCGTCAGGGGCCGGTAGCGCTGCACCACCAGGGGGCTCAACCGGAACGGCAGCCTCCGCTCCCGCTCCACCTGCCGGGCCCGCTCCACCAGCGCCTCGCGCGTCAGCCGCAGCGGCCCCTCCAGCCCCACCAGGATGCGGTTGGTGGTGGTGGGCACCTCGAAGACGGAGACGCCATGGAAGCTCACCTGGTAGGTGCGCACCATCGCGTCGTAGTGCGGGTTGCCTGCGGACTCCCAGACATTGCTCGCCACCACCCCGCCCCGCGAGAGCCGCTCGCGCACCGCGCCCAGGAACTCGCGCGTGGCCAGGTGCCCGGGAATCTGGTCCGCCCCATACGCATCCAGGAAGATGACGTCGTAGGGCGGCCCGTCCGCCTCGATGAACGCCCGCCCATCCGCCACGTGCGCGCGCAGGAGCGCGTCCTCCTGGAAGCCGCAGTACGCCTTCGCGGCGTCCACCACCGCCGGCTCCACCTCCACCACGTCGATCTGCGTGTCCGGCAGCACCGCGCGCAGGAACATGGGGATGGCGCCGCCCCCCAGGCCCACGACGAGGACGTTCTCCGGCCGCGGCACGAACGCCAGGGCCACCATCGCCATGCGGGTGTACGGCAGCTCCAGCCGCAGCGGCTCGCCGGGCCACACCACGCTCTGGCGCGCGCCACCGTCACCGAAGCGCAGCGAGCGGCGCCCCTGCGCATCCTCGGTGACGATGACGGGCCCGGAGCCGCCATCGCGTTCGTCCTCCCACGCCAGGGCCGGGGCTCCCCTACTTCGCGCCCGTCACCGGCAGCGGGCCGCTGTCCAACACCCGCTGCGCCGTCACCGCCGGTCCGTACTGAGGCGTCTGGATGGGCGTGCCCTGCGCGTCCTTCCCCTCGCTCAGTGTCACCGCGTCCGCGTCCGGCAGGTAGCCCACTCGCAGGGACACCTCCCGCACGGCCGACAGCTCACGCGTCTCCTCCGGCCCCGTGGCGTACGGCAGCGCGGTGCGCAGGGGCAGCGGCACCACCGCGCGGCGGCTCGCCGTGGCGCCCGGCTCCACGCGGGTGACGGCGGGCACCTCCGGCGCCTCCACCGCCAGGTCCTCCGGCACCGGCAGCAACATCCGCGACAGCACCACCTTGCCGCCGGACAGGTCCACGTAGGTCCGCTCCGGCGCCAGCGTGAGGTGGCCGCTGAAGCCCACGTCCCACAGGCCGTCCAGGAGCAGCACGGCCCTCGAGGTCCGGTTGTGCACCGCGTAGGTGACGGCGAGCGTGTCCGCCTCGCGCGCCACCGACTCCACCTTCAACTCCACGTCCGCCTGGGCCACGCGCTGTCCTCCGTTGTCCACTGGAGGCGCGGGCCGCTCTGGCGCCCGCGCACACCCCACGATGAGCGCCAGCGCCATGATGGCACCCGCGCGGCGGAAGGTCCTCATCCCGCGCACTCTAATAGCGCGGACGGGTGGGCAGGTTCAGGTCGTCCCGCAGGACGTTCTCCCCGGGACGGCCGCCCTGCACCACGTCCGGCGTGGACGGGTCCTGGTCCAGGTCGATGGGCAGGCCCACCGCGGAGGTCTCCAGGTTGCGCGTGCCGTTCTTGGAGCCCAGCGCCAGCGTGCCGTTGTTCATGTCCGAGGCGTGCACCAGTTCGTGGAACAGGCCCACGACGGGCGGGCGGTTCATCCACTCCTCGTTGCCCAGCGAGATGCGCGTGGTGTGGTAGTTCACCTGCGCGTCCGTGCCCTTGCCCGGGGTGCCGTCCGCGTTCATGAAGCCGTCGTTGAAGTTCGTGCCGCCCGCGCTGTTGCCGCTGGCCGTCTCGCGGATGGTCGTCTTCTTGCCGCTGGAATCCAGCGTGCCCAGCAGCTCCTGCCCCGAAGGCAGCGACCGCAGCGCGTCCAGGTCCGACTGCACCCGCGCCTGGAAGTCCGCGCTGCCCGTCACGGACACGGAGGAGCCCCGCTGGTCCGCGTTCGTCATGTCCACGAGCTCGCGCTCGCCCTCGGCCGCGTCGGCGGTGGTCTCGTTCTCCTCCACGTAGAGCTTGTCCGTGCCCGCGCCGCCCCGGACCTTGTCCTCGCCCGCGCCGCCCGCCACCGCGTCGTTGCCCGCGCCACCCGACAGCGTGTCGTTGCCCCGGCCGCCGATGACCTGGTCATCTCCTTCGCCACCGAAGGCCCGGTCGTCGCCCGCCCCGCCGTCGATGTAGTCCCGGCCCTTGCCCCCCGACAGCGTGTCGTTGCCGTCCAGGCCGTAGAGCACGTCGCGGCCCTCCCCGCCCTGGATGCGGTCATCGCCCGCGCCTCCCTCCAGGTAGTCGTCGCCGTCCTGCCCCTTCAGCGTGTCGTTACCTTCGCCGCCGAGGATTGTGTCGTTGCCCGCGCCGCCGATGAGCGTGTCATTGCCCTTGCCGCCCACGAGCTTGTCGTCGCCCGCGCCCCCGTCCAGCGTGAGGTCCTGCGTGACGCTCGCGTCCACGGTGATGGAGTCATTCCCATCGCCGCCGTTGATGATGGCGCCCTGGGCCTGCTCCGCCGTCAGCGTCACCGTGTCGCTGCCGGACTTGATGGTCAGCCCGCCGTCCTTCCCCTGCGACACCGTCGCCGTGTTGTTCCCCGCCCCCAGGTCCACCACCGTGCGCCCGTCCGCGTTCGTGCTCACCTGCGGCGCGAGCGCCTTCGCCACGCCCCCGGCGATCTTGCCGATGGCCGAGCCGATCCCCCCCAGGAGGCCACCGCCGTCCTTGTCCTTCTTCAGCGCCGTCTCGGAGGTGCGCACCTCCGTCAGCGCCTGGGGACGCGCACCGCCCGTGCGGGGGCCCGCGTCGAAGCCGTCCGTCATCCGCTGCGCGACGGCGGCCTTCACCGCGCTGGGCTTCGCGGACGCGGCGGGCGTCTGCGCCGGCTGCGAGGACAAGGGGGACGCGGGGCGCGAGCCGGGCTTTCCAATCGTGGTCATGTCGCTTCTCCCAGGTGACGGGGACACCCGGCCAGGTCCTGGCGACGGGGCGCCAGGGTCGGCCGAACGCCGACATTCCAGATTGTCGCGAAGGTTCGCCGCCAGTTGCGTCATCCGGCCCGGAAACGGGCGCCCCCTGTTCCATGGCGGGCCCCCAAGCGCCCGACCTTGCTGAAAAGGTGGCCCTGCGGCGGGGAGTGCGACAGGTTGGGAGGGCCATGTCCGACAGCGGTTTCGGCTCGTCCACCCTCGCCCTGGCGCTCGTTGGCAGCGCCGTCACCGTCCTCTCCACCAGCCTGGGCGCGGTGCCCGCCCTGGCCACCGGCGGCATCTCCCAGCGCTCCAAGGACGTGCTGATGGGCTTCAGCGCGGGCGTGATGCTCGCGGCCACGGCCTTCTCGCTCGTCGTGCCCGCCATCCACCTGGCGGAGGCGCGCTCCACGTCTCGCTTCGTCCCCGCACTGGTGGTGGGGGGGAGCATGCTGGTGGGCGGCCTGTTCCTCCACCTGTGCAACCGCTTCATCCCCCACGAGCACTTCATCAAGGGCCAGGAGGGCAACGCGGAGGCGGTGAACCTCAAGCGCATCTGGCTGTTCGTGCTGGCCATCGCGCTGCACAACTTCCCGGAGGGCCTGGCGGTGGGCACGGGCGTGGGCAGCCGCTCCATGACCATCGCCGTGCCCATCCTCGTGGGCATCGGGCTGCAGGACATCCCGGAGGGCTTCGTCGTCGCGCTGGCGCTGATGGGCGTGTCGTACAGCCGCAAGCAGGCGGTGCTGGTGGCGCTCTACACGGGGCTGGTGGAGGGGGTGGCCGCGCTGGTGGGCTTCTTCGCCACGTCGTTCGCGGCGGGCGTGCTGCCGTGGGCGCTCGCGTTCGCGGGCGGCTCCATGCTGTACGTCGTCAGCGACGAGATGATCCCGGAGAGCCACCGCCAGGAGTACGCGAAGGAGGCCACCGCCGGGCTGATGGTGGGCTTCGTGCTGATGATGTTCCTGGACGTGACGCTCAGCTGACGCGCGTGCCGCGTCTGTGGCCTGGCGGACACCCGGCGGGCCCGCCCCGCATGGCCTGGACGTGGTAGTTTGCGTTGCATGTCTGTGTCGGATCGAACCCGCGTCGACGGGGCCCCCGGGGAGTCGAAGGACAAGGCCGCCCGCTCGGATGAAGAGGCGCAGGAGGCCGCGCTCCACGTGACGCTGCCGTATGAGCAGGCCCGCCGCCCGGGGGACCTGCCCACGGTGCGCCGCTTCCGCCTGTCCGTGGTGGAGGGCCCGGGCGCGGGCACGATGTGGGAGTCCACGGCGGACACCTGCTCGGTGGGCTCGCACCCGCTCAACGACTTCGCGGTGGAGGACTCCACCGTGTCGCGCTTCCACTGCGAGGTGAGGATCGGGCCCAAGGGCCCGCAGGTGAAGGACCTGGACAGCCTCAACGGCGTCATCGTGGACGGCGTGCAGGTGGTGGAGGGCATCCTGCGCAGCGGCAGCCTCCTCAGGCTGGGCCGCGTGGTGCTGCGGTTCGACTTCAGCGCGGAGAGCAACCGGCTGCCGCTGTCGGACCTGACGCGCTTCGGCACGCTGGTGGGCACGTCCGTGGCCATGCGCGGCTGCTTCGCGATGATGGAGCGGGCCTCCGCGCGCGACGTCACGGTGCTGCTGGAGGGGGAGACGGGCACGGGCAAGAGCCAGGCGGCGCTCGCCATCCACCAGGCCAGCCGGCGCCGGGACGCGGCGTTCCTGGTGGTGGACTGCGGCGCCATCCCCGCGCACATCCTGGAGAGCGAGCTGTTCGGCCACGAGAAGGGCTCGTTCACCGGCGCGGTGAGCCGGCGCGCGGGCGTCTTCGAGGAGGCCGACGGCGGCACCGTCTTCCTGGACGAGATTGGCGAGCTGCCCCCGGAGCTTCAGCCCAAGCTGCTGCGCGTGCTGGAGAACCGGGAGATCCGCCGGGTGGGCAGCAACACGTACCAGCCGGTGGACGTGCGGCTCATCGCGGCCACGCACCGCGACCTGCGCGCGGAGGTGAACGCGGGCCGCTTCCGCTCCGACCTGTTCTTCCGGCTCGCGGTGCTGCGAATCGCCATGCCGTCGCTGCGCCAGCGGCCGGAGGACCTGCCCCTGCTGGTGTCGGGCATCCTGGAGTCGCTGGGCGCGGACCCGGAGCGCACGGGCGCGCTGCGCACGCCGGAGTTCCTGTCGCGCCTGCGGCACGCGGCGTGGCCGGGCAACGTGCGGGAGCTGCGCAACCACCTGGAGCGCTGCCTCGTGTTCGAGGACGCGCTGCCCCTGGCGGAGGAGGACTCGCGCCCGGAGGGCAGCCCGCTGGAGTTGGACCTGTCGCGGCCGTACGCGGAGCAGCGCCGGCGCGTGGTGGACGACTTCGAGCGGCGCTACCTGCGGGCACTGCTGGAGAAGCACCAGGGCAAGGTGGCCCAGGCCGCCGTCACCGCGGGCATGGACCGCGTCCACTTCTACCGGCTGCTGCGCAGGCACGGCATCAAGCCGTGAGCGGCCCGCGGGCCCTCACCCGGGGGCCTGGCGCCGGCCGCTGAGCCGCCAGCGCTCGGGCGCATCCGGCAGGGGGCTGGCGACGAAGTCCGCCTCCAGTCCCCGCAGCGCCGGGCCGGTGGCGACGGGCGCGGCGCCCTCGCCGTCGTCGCGCACCCAGCCGGGCAGGTGGAGCAGGCCCCCCTCCCCCCGTTGCGCGTCCCACGCGGAGGCCGCGCCGTCCGCCCAGCCGCGGGGCTCCTCCCGCGCCGTCAGCCGGTCCACGTGCGCGGTAACGTGGAGGCGCGCGGCGGAGGCGCTCGTCATCAGCGCGAGCGCCACGTCCAGCACCCGCGCGCGCAGCTCGCGTTCCCGGCGCACGTCGTCCGGGAGGCTGGCCACGGCGAGCAGGCACGCGCCGCCCATCACGCGCACCTCCAGCCCGGCCTCGCGCGCCAGGGCGCTCGCGCGCTCCAGGCCCGCGTCCAGCTCCGCCATCGCCGCGGGGGCTGGCGCTCCCGTCAGCCGCGCCTCCACGTACAGCCCCACCGCGCGCGGCACCTCCACCGGCGCCGCGCCGCCCAGCACCGCGCCCCGCAGGTCCTCCAGGAGCGCGTCCACGTCCGGGTAGCGCTCCTCGCGCGCCTTGCGCAGGCACCGGAGCACCACCGCGTCCAGCGCGGCGGACACCGGCGCGTGCTCCCCTGGCCGCGGCGGCGGCGCGTGCAGGTGCTGCTGCTCCACCTCGTGGCGCGTGGCGCCCTGGAAGGGCGGCATGCCCGTGAGCAGTTGGAAGAGCAGCACGCCCGCGGCGTACAGGTCCGTGCGCGCGTCCGGCACCTCGCCACGGATCTGCTCCGGCGCCATGGACAGCGGCGTGCCCAGCACCACGCCGGTGTGCGTGAGGGACGAGCTGCCCGGAGCGCCCGGCACCAGCCCCTTCGCCACGCCGAAGTCCACCAGCTTCACTGCGGGGCCGCCCCGACCGGGCGCGAGCCGCACCACGTTCTGCACCTTCAGGTCGCGGTGCACCACGCCCGCCGCGTGCGCCACCCGCAGCGCCGCGCCCACCTGCTCCATCACCTCCAGCGCCTCGCGCGAGGACAGCGGCCCGCGGGCGGCCAGCTCCGCCGCCAGGTCCTGCCCCTCCAGCCACTCCATGGCGATGAAGGGCCGGCCGTCCGCCAGCTCGCCGTAGCCCAGCACCGTGACGATGTGCGGGTGGCGCAGCCGCTGCAACGTGGCCGCCTCGCGCCGGAAGCGCCGCAGCGCCACCGCCGCCGTGGACACCTGCGGGTGCAGCACCTTCAGCGCCGCGGGCGTGCCCGAGCGCGCGTGCCGCGCCCGGTACAGCGCGGACACGGGGCCGTGGACCTGGACGTGGTCCACGACCCACTCGCCCACGAGCGCGCCCGGCCGCAGCTCCTCGCCGTAGAGGGCCTCCTCGCCGTTGCCCGCCATGGACTAGCGCTTGCTCGAGCCACCCCGGCTGTCGGTGCCGTTCTGCGGCGGCGGAGGCTCCGACCAGCGCTTGCACAGGTCGCGGTGCTGATCATCCACTAGGTCGCACGCGCCATTGAGGTAGACGGTGATGGGCTCCTTCCAGAGGACGTTGGAGGTGTCCCGGCACCGCTCGAAGTCGCCGTCGCCGCTCAGCAGCGGGCCGTCCTGGGTGTCGCACCGGTGCTGGAGCGACGGGTCCCCGGTCCAGCACGGCCCCGTCACCGTGGCCGCGCAGTCCTCGTGCGTGCCCGGCAGCGCGCACACGCGGTAGGTCGCGTACGCCCTGCCGTGCACCCAGCCCGGGTCGTAGCAGGCGTAGAGGTCGTTGAAGATGGGCTTCGTCTGGTGGGACCGCGGCCGCTTGATGACGTAGAGGTCCTTCGAGCCCGCCGCCAGCGACACCGTCACGTTGATGTCGTCGCGCAGCGCGTCCTTCCCGAAGAGGTTGCCGTAGAAGGCGCCCTCGCGGATCCGGTACACGGCGCGCTCGGAGAGGGGCGCCTGCACGCCGGGGGTGACCGCCACGTTCGCCGTGCCTGACGCCTCGCTGTCCCAGGGCGCGGTCATCACCGTGAAGTAGCCGCCGTTCGCGGGGCAGGTGAACTGCACGGAGGGGTCCGTGGACGGGGAGGGGTCCGGGTCCGTGGAGCCCTGCGTGCAGCCCTCGCTGGAGGCCACGAGCCGCGCGTCGGCGCTGTCACAGCCCGCGATGCCATTGCACACGCGCAGCACCATGCGCGCGTCCGCGCTGGAGCCCAGCGGCGCCTCGGAGGCGCAGCTCTCCGGGCCGCCCGCGCCCACGGAGATGGTCTGCCCCGCCGGGCACCAGCCCACCGAGTGCATCGTCCAGCCGCAGTCCCGCGCCGCGCCCACCGTCTGCTCCGCGCACGGCGCCACGCTGCTCAGCGGCGCGGACGCGGTCGGCAGGTGGTCGACGGGCTTCGTCCATGCATCCAGCGCGAACGGCTGCGCGAGGGAGAGGTGCGGCTCGCGGAGCTCGCCGCGCATGGACAGGGCCACGTGGTAGCCCAGCCCATTGTTGCGCGCCAGGAGGCAGGCCGTCACGCGCTTGAGGCACGCGGTGCCCGGCGCGGACGTGCGCCACCAGGGGCAGAGGCCCGCGGAGCCCTCCCATTCACGGTCCTGTGAGCCCGCGGGCTGCAAGGGATCCAGCCACGCGAGCGTCTCCCCCGGGCCGAGCGCACAGCCCACCAGGTACGCCATGAAGCGCTGCGCATACGGGTCGCGCAGCTGGTTGTTGACGAGCGCGCTCTCCGGGCCGACGACCATCAGGTCCGGGTCGAAGAGGGACTCCAGCGAGTGGGTGGACAGCGCCTCGTTGGCGTCGTGGTTCGCGGCGATGGCGTTGACCACCAGCTCCTGCGTCGTGAGCGAGTTGGCGATGCGGATGTCCGACCTGCTCGTGCCCAGCGCGACGTCGGCGCGGAGGTCGGTGCGTTCCGGGAGCGCGGGCTCGCAGCCGGTCAGCGCCAGCAACAGGAAACACCAGGGGACTCGGAGGACGGAGGAGGCCATCGCGCGAACACTCCTTGGACAGGATTTGGAACTGGACGAGAAGAAAACCAAACGCGCGGCCTTCTTGTCTCCCTGTAGCGCGAAAGGTTACGAGCGCGGCACCGTGTAACGGTTCCCGTTACAGCGCTGGGGGTGGAAGCGCGTCACGCAATGCGTGGAAACGCGTAGCCCACAGCGGGGCCTCCGCCACCGCGGGCGCGGCGCGCTCGAGCCACACGCGGGCCTCGTCCAGCGCGCCCGTGCGGCGCGCGACGCTGGCGGCCTGCAGGAGGAGCTCCGCCTTCTCGTCCGGGGAGGCCAGCGCGTCCGCTTCCGCGTGCAGGGCGGTCCACTCCGCCGCATGGAAGACCCCCGTGGATTGCTGACGAACCTGGAGCTCCACGAGGCGCCGCATGATGGCGGTGGGTGGCAGGGATTCCGGCGGACAGCGCTCGGAGATCCAGGCGAGCTGGCGGGCCGCCGCCGCGTCGTCTCCCGCGGCGGCCTGGATGCGAGCGATGAGCAGCGCATCCACGGGCACGGGATGCTCGCGGAAGAAGCGCACGCCCAGCTCGTGCGCGCGCTGCGCGAGGGGCAGCGCTTCGTCCAGGCGGCCCTGCATGTAGAGGACCTCCGCGAGGTTGAAGGTGGACCAGCGCTCCATCTGCGCGTGGGCCAGCTCGCGGCCCAGGGCCATGGCGCGGCGCAGGTCCGCCTCCATGCGGGGCACGTCGCCCTGGCGGAGCCACAGGAGGACGCGGTTGCTCAGCACGGCGGCCTTGTGCAGCCCGTCGCCCGCGGCCTCGCAGCGCTCCAGGGCCTCCTCGAAGCGCTCGGCGGCCTCCGGAGCGCGGTCCAGGAAGGTGAGCGCCGCGCCCAGCAGGGCCAGCGACACGACCAGCGTCTCGTGGTCGCGGGCGCGCTCGGCGCCCTCGGCGGTGGAGGTGAGCACGCGGGCCGCGGCGGCCCACTCGCCCTGGCGCACGTGCAGGCGGCCCCGGGCCAGGCCGCAGCGGAGGGACAGGCGGGGCGCGTCCAGGGGCTCGATGGCGTCGAGCGCGTCACGCGTGCAGGTGGCGGAGCCCTCCGTGTCCTCCATCCAGTCGCGCGCGGTGGCCTCTTCCAGCAGGAGGTCCACCTCGAGCGCCGCGTCGCCCCGGGCGCGGGCCAGGGCGCGCGCGGCGGAGAGGTCCGCGAGGCTCTCCCGGAAGCGCTGGAGGCGGTGGCGCACCTTGCCCCGCCCCGCGAGCGCCTGGGCCCGGCGCGCGTCGTCCGACTCCGGGAGGAGCGCGAGCGCGCGCGTGTAGTGCTGCTCCGCCTCCACGGACAGGTGTCCGGCGCGGGCCTCCTCCGCCAGCGCCAGGTAGTCCCGCGCGGCCTCCAGGTGTGCGCCGCAGACGGCCGCGTGGTGCGCGCGGCGGCGGCGCTCGGCCACGTCGTCCCCCACGCTGGCCTTGAGCGCGGCGGCGTGCAGCGCGCGGCGGGGGGCGGGAGGGAGCAGGGCCTCCAGGGCCTCGCGCAGGAGGGGGTGTCGGAAGGCGAAGCGGCCCGGGCTGGTGGGGCGCAGCAGGCCCGCGCGCGACAGCCGCTGGAGGCCCGCGCCCGCGTCGAGGGACGCGGCGCGCGACAGCTCCGGCCCGCTGGCCAGGTGGCGCAGGGCCGCGTCCACCCGCGCGACGTCCACCTCCGTGCCGAGCACCGCGCACAGCCGCGCGAGCACGCGGTGGGCCTCCGGGAGGCCCGCGAGCGCGCGCGGGGCGAGCCGTTCGAACAGCGGCGTGACGGAGACGTCCAGCAGCGCGTCCGGGGCGACGTACCACCCGCCGCCCGGCGCCGAGCGCAGGGCCCCGGCGGCGCGGAGCGCGCGTGCCAGCTCGACGAGGGACAGGGGCACGCCCTGCGCCAGTTGTTCCAGGCGCGCGAGCACGGGCTCGGGGATGTGCTCCGCGGGGCGCAGCAGGTGGAGCAGCACGGCGCGGCTGGCCTCCGGCGGCAGCGGCGGCAGCGGATGGTGTGAAGGGTGCGCGCTGCGTTCGCCCAGGTGGGGACGCAGGCCCAGCAGCGAGGGACGTCCGGCGACGACGATCCACAGGGGCGCTCGGTTTCCATCGAGCGTGGCGCGCTCCAGCACATCCAGGCTCTGCGGATCCGCGAGGTGTGCATCATCCAGCAGCAGCGCGAGCGGTGCCTCACGGGCCTGGGCGACCAGCGCGTCGGCCAGGACACGGGGCTCCGCGGACGGACGGCCCACGACGGCGCGCAGCGCGTCCAGCAAGGCGTTGGACACCGAAGCATCCGGAGGCGGCGCGCGCAGGCGGATGACCCGCGCGTGGCCCGAGGCCTCCAGCCGGGACGTGAGCGCCTTGAGGAGCCGCGTCTTGCCATGGCCCACCTCGCCGGTGAGCACCCCCAGGCCCGGCCGTGAGGACGACAGGCTCCGCTCCGCGTCCGCGACCAGCGCCTCCAGCAGCGCGTCGCGGCCCACGAGTGGCGGAGGTTCTCCGTCGACGCGCGCGCCCTCTTCGTCCTGGAGACGCAACCGGAAGCCAGCGCCGCTCCGAGGCTCGGCCCCCGCGGAGCATGGTGCCGCGGCAAGAGCGCCCGCCGCGGCGGCTTGCGGCGCGGCGGCTTCGCGGCGCTCGGAGGTCTGGGGCGCCGCGCGTTCGGCCCCTGCGAGCGGCTGCGCGGGAATGAGCCCAGCGCGCTCGGGCTCCTGCTCCTGCCGCGCGCCAGGTTCATGGGTCCCGGCCCCGGCTTCGATGCCATCGAGCGTCGTGATGGGCTCGATCCAACCGGGCTCCAGCCTCGCGACCGCCTCCGACGTCACCCGCGCCTCGCCCGGCGCGACCGCCCTCCCCCACCACGTCTCCGGGCGCTCCAGCGCCGCGCCCGCGATGCGCGGCAGCGTGGTGCCGGGATGCACGTACAGCACCGCGACGTGCAGGACCGCCGAGGCCTCACCGGACTCCACCAGGCGCCGCGCCGCGAGCGCGCCCGCGCGCACGTTCGCCTCCGCCGACAGCGACTCGCAGAAGACGATGAGGTATCCGCCCGAGGCGACCCGCGCCAGCACGCCACCGAACGGCTCCAGCGTGGCCGTCAGCCCTTCCACCGACGCGGCCGTGCGCAGCCCCAGCATCGCCACCGGGCGCGCTCCCGCGAACGTCCCCAGCGCCTGCGCCGGGCGCGCGTCCTCCGCACCGACGACAGCGGGCAGCGCGGGGCCCTCCGCGCACGCGGCGTCGAACGCGGCGAGCACCTCCTCCGCGCTCGCGTAACGCTCCGCCGGCGCCTTGGCCAGACACCTCGCCACCACCGCATCCAACGGCGCCGGAACGGAGGCCCGCTCCGACACGCGCGGCGGACGCTGGCTCACGTGGCCTTCGCGCACCTCGTCCGGCGTGCCGTGGAACGGCGGCGTGCCCGTGAGCAGTTCGAAGAGCAGGACTCCCAGCGCGTAGATGTCCGCCGCCGGGCCCGCCTCGCGCGCGTCCAGGCACTGCTCCGGCGCCATGTAGACCGTCGTGCCAGCGCGGCTCCCCGCCTCCTCCACGGGCCCCCCGCCCGCCCAGCGCGCGAGGCCGAAGTCCAGGAGGCTCAGCGCGCCACCCTCGCGCAGGAAGATGTTCTCCGGCTTGAGGTCCCGGTGCGCCACGCCCGCCGCGTGCGCGCGCGCCACCGCCGGACACAGCCCCGTCAGCAGCTCGCGCACCCGCGCCACGGACGCCGCGCCGTTCCCGGGCAGCGCCGCCATCCACGCCGCGAGCGTCTGCCCTCGCAGCAGCTCCTGCACGAGGAACGGCCTGCCCCCCACCCGCCCTTCCTCCAGCACCTCGGGCACCGTGGGCGGCCCCACGCGCCGGAGCGCCTCCGCCTCGTGGGCGAAGCGCGCATGGTGCGGCCCCAGCCCCACCTTGAGCGCCACCTCACGGCCATCCGCCTCGCGCACCGCGGTGAAGACGTGGGCGAAGCCGCCCACTCCCAGCAGGGCGGCGCCGGACAGGCCGGGGACGTCGGGGATCGCCAGCGGCTCCAGGGGAAGACCGGACCCGGCGGCGACGCCATTCACGGGACACGCCGCGCCGGGAGCGAGGCGGCGGTGGCAGACCGGACAGCGCATGGGGAGGCCCGCAGGCTACCAGAGCGCCCGCGCCAGCACGATGCCCACCCCCACCAACCCCTCGCCCGCGATGAGCCCTGCCGCCAGCGTCACCCCCGGCCCGTCCGACGCGGGCCGCCACCGCCTGGCCAGGTCCCACCCCAGCCCGCCCAGGAAGAACCCCAGGCACGTGGAGGCCGGAAGCAGACAGGCGAGCCCCACCCCCACCGCGGACGGAGTCCAGCGGCGGATGCGCTCCGGCAGCACCTGCTCGCCCAGGGTGAGCACGGCCGCCGCGCCCGCGGCCCAGGCCATGGCGAGCCGCAGGTCCGCCGAGACGGCGTCCAGCCCCGACGCCAGCACCCGCGCCACGCCCGCCGTCACCGTCGCGGCCGGCGCGGGGAAGCGCTCCGAGCCCAGCACGGACGGCTCCGGCACCAGCAGGTAGAACAGCGGCACCACCACCAGCGCCCCCACGACACACCCCAACAGCTGCGCCAGGAACACCCGTCGCGGGTGGGCGCCCAGCAGGTGCCCCGCCTTCTGGTCCGTGAGCAGGTCCGCGGAAGAGGACGCCGCGTTGACGGTGATGCCCGCCGTCGCCAGGTTCGCGCGCACGTCCCCGGGCAGCAGCACGCCATACGTGAGCTGCGTCACCTGCCCCAGCGCGCCCACCGGGCTCACGTCCGTCTCCCCCGTGACGCGGCAGGAGATGAGGCACAGCGCGAACGACAGCGCCACCGCCAGCAGCGCGTGCGGCACCGGCACGTCGAAGCCCACCCGCGCCAGCGCCACCGTCGCGGGCGTCAGCACCCCCAGCCCCCCGACCCACCACCGCCCGGGCACCTGGAGCGCTTCGATGGGATGCGGCGCCTGACGCGGCTCCCGATTCCAGAGCCCCCGCAGCGCGCGGCCCCACACCCGGCCCTGGAGCGCGAACTGCAACAGCGACGCGGTGGTGAGCGCCGCCGCCCCAGGCCACAGCGCCCACGCGAGGAAGTCTCCGTCCGGCGCCACCACGCCCGCCGCCATCAACCGGGGCGCGACGACGCCGTGGACGACGAGCGCCCCCAGCCACATGGACGCGGTGACCCGCACCCCCAGCAGCGCGCCCCCGCCCACCGGCATCAACCCGGTCTCCAGCGCGAACCCCAGCCGCTCCAGCGACACGCCCCCCAGCGCCCCGGGAAACGCATACGCATACGGCACGCGCCCGAAGCCATCGCGCGCCAGCGTCAACGCCCCCGCGATCACCCCTCCCACGCCCAGCATCCGCAGCCGGGGCCCCGCCGCCTCACCGCCCGCGTGCAGCGCACGAGCCGTCGCCGCCGCGGCCGTCCCTGACGCGAACGGAAGCTGCTCCCGGTCCACCAGCTGCCGCTTGAGCGGCACCGCGAACAGGACGCCCAGCGCGGACAGCAGGAAGGTCCACGCCAGCAGCGTCACGCCGGGCAGGTGGTGCCCCGTCGTCAGCAGCCACGCGCCCTGCACCGACACGAGCGCGCCGCCCGTCGCGTACCCCGCGGACGACGCCACCGTCTGGGCGCACCCCAGCTCCAGCAGGGACAGCGGAGCCCCGGCGGCGCGAGGGCTCAAGCGCCGGAGCGCCCCATGCGTCGCGGACGCGAGCAGCGCGGCGGTGACGGCCACGCCGAACGCCACGCCCGTCTTCAGCCCCGCGTAGAGGTTGGTGGCGCAGGTGAGCACGCCCAGTCCCGCGCCCAGCGCCACCGCGCGCAGGGTGAGCTGGGGCAGCCGGTCGCCCTGGTACACGTGCGCCAGCCAGTAGCTGTCCACCTCCGCCTGCGTCGTGCCGGGGATGCTCAGCAGCGTCAGCGAGGCGTCGGTGGGCGCGCCTCCGTCGGGGACGGCGCGGGGGGCGGGGGCCGGCATGGGCGCCCCATCCTCCCCGTTCGTCCCCTTCCGCGCCACCACGGCCCGCGGCGTCACGCCTCGCGCGAGCGCAGCAGATAGAACACGTAGCCGTAGCTGTCCCCGTGGCGGCGGTACAGGTTCACCTCCTGCTCCGCCGCCGCGATGACCTCGCGCAGGGCCGCGTCCGCGGTGGGGCGCAGCCGCTCGATGCGCGCAAGGAGCGGCGTGTAGTAGTCGTCCCACCACGCGGAGGCGGGCAACGTGAAGGTGTCCAGCACCGTGAACCCCGCGGCCTCCGCGGTGGCGCGGTTCTGGGCGACGGTGCCCATGGACGGGTACCCGGCGGACCAGAAGCGCACGGCCTCCGGGGGACGGACGTCGGTGAGCCAGGTGCACTCGGTCACGGCCACCTGCCCACCGGGCGCGAGCAACGGCCTCCACTGGCGCAGCCCCTGCTCGAAGCCCACCACGTAGATGGCGCCCTCGGACCAGAGCAGGTCCACGGAGCCGGGCGGCAGCGACAGCGCGCGCATGTCCTCCTGGCGCGTGACGATGGCGTCCGACAGCCCCTGCGCGCGGGCCTCGCGCTCCAGCCGGTCCAGGTAGGGGCGGTGCAGGTCCACGGCGGTGACACGCGTGCCCAGCTCCCTCGCGAGCACCAGCGACTGCCGCCCGGTGCCCGCGCCCAGGTCCAGCACGCGCGGCGAGGGCGGAAGCGGGGACAGGCGCCGCAGGGCCTCCCGGGTGCAGGCGTCGCTGCCGGGACCCAGGCGGGGCAGCTCGTTGTAGAGGGTGAAGAAGGCGTTGACCGTCTGGCGCAGCTCGCCCGCGCTGCGCTTCACGTTGCCCTGGAGCAGCGGGACGCGCTTCCAGTGCTCCTCGATGCGCTGCTTGAAGAGCTCCGGCATGGGGAGGTCCGCGCGCAGCGTCGTCCACGTGTCGAGCGCGACCTCCACGGCCCCCTTCACCACGGGGAGGACGTCCTCGTCGGGCAGGCCCAGCTTGCGCGCCAGCCGCTCGAAGCTCTGGAGCGACACGTCCTCGAAGCGCTTGGACTTCGCGAGGTTCAGCGCGAGCTGATCCTGCGGCATGTACTGGATGGTGGAGACGAAGTCGTACGCGGGCGACAGCGTGGGCCGCGTGCCGTCCGGGTAGTAGAGGGACCAGTTCTTGTGGTGCGCGTCGCCGTTGCCGCACGCGATGATGAACACCAGCCGCCGCAGGAACTCCTGGAGCGCGTCCAGGCCCGAGACCTTGAGCAGCACGTTGGCGATGGTCTCATAGTTGTACTTCTTGTACTTCTCGTCGGAGTACAGCCCCAGCACCTGCGCCAGGTCCTCCATGTGCACGCGGCGGCCGGGGGAGGGCCGGTCGAAGCGGCGGATGGCGTAGGCCAGGTCCTCGCGCAGGGTGATGCCCTCCGGCAGGCCGTGCAGGTCGGAGACCGGGAGCAGCGTCAGCTCCGGCACGTCGATGCCGGTGGCGCGGGCCCAGGTCATCACGGACAGCTCGTTCTCCGGGACGCGGTCGTAGCGATTGTCCGGCAGCTTGACGATCCAGTCTCCGCCCAGGCCGCCCATGGGCAGCGTCATGCCGCGGTCGCGCCGGAGCATGGAGAACTTGAGCTGCACGCCCGCGAGCGAGAAGCGCAGCGGCTCCCCGTCGGACGTGGGCTCGGAGGGGACGTCCGCGAGGGGCGCGTCGTGGCCGGCGAGCTCGCCCGCGGGGCGGACGATGACGGCGCCGGAGAGGTCCGCGCCCAGGTGGGCGATGAAGAAGAACTCGCGCTGCCGGGCGATGTGCTGGCGCTCGGAGATGAGGTCGCGCAGCGGGCCTTCGGGCAGGAGGTTGGAGAAGAACGGCGGCAGCCGCATGCGGCTGGTGTGGCGGCGCGACAGGTCGTCCTCGAAGAACTGCCCCAGCACGGGGCGCGGGTAGCGCTGGCGGTAGTCCTCGGAGAGGCTGAACTCGATGCGCTCGTCCGCGAGCAGCGTGAGCGAGCCGGCGTGCACGTCGCCGATGAGGACATCGAGGATGCCGGTGGTGGACACAGGAGGCGCGGAGTCCATGTCAGTCCTCATCGTCGTCGATGATCATCGACTGGAGCGAAGGCCGGTCCGAGTCGTCCCAGCGCGTGCGGGCCTCCATGAACTGGCGGAGGACGGGCTCCAGCACGGCCTGGCGCAGGTGGAGGAAGCCCAGGCCCTCCTGACGCCTCAGCGCGTCCAGGGCCTGCGGGGTGAGGCCGTGGCTGTGGAGAAGCTCTTCGGCCGGTGGCGGCTGCGCTTCGAGCAGTTGGATGAAGGAGCGCCCCGGCACCTGCGGGTGGAAGAGGAAGTTGAAGGTCCCATCCATCACGCGGCGGGCCGTCCGACGGTCCAGGCTCCTCTGCGCGGTCCACCACACGCCCTCCGGGGGGAGGATGGGCTGGAAGCCCTCGCCCGGCTGCTCCAGCAGCTCCGTGGGGTCCAGCACCGCGCCCGTCAGCAGGTCCCGCGGCTGGAGGGACAGCATCGCGATGCGCAGGACCAGCGGGGGGCGCGCGGTGGAGTTGGGGATGACCGGCATGCCCGTCTCCATCCACCAGCGGATGAGCGGCGGCGGCACCTGGCCCAGCAGCGCCTGGAGGGAGCGCTCCTCATCGGAGCGGATCGCCGCGAAGAGCTGGAGGGCCTCGGCGGGCTTCAGCTCCCATCCGCCAAAGACGATGTGGCGCCAGAACCAGCGGGACAGCAGCTCCCGCGAGCGGGGTGACGGTTCGGGGTGCAGTTGGAAGAACCGCGTCAGCAGGACCAGCGAGCTCTCCGGCGCGGGCAGCAGCGTGAGGTGCGGGATGAACGCGTCGCGCTTGAGGAACACGATGGCGTCCCGGAGCGCCCGGTCCGTGCGGCGGACCGTCTCCGTGAGCTCGTCGTCCGGGCTGAGCTGTTCCTGGTAGCCCCGCGTGAAGTCCAGGCCGCGCACGGCCAGCACGGCCCTGAGCAGCAGCGACTCCGGGATGCTCCCGAAGCCCAGCTCCCGCAGCCCTTGCGTCACCGACTCCAGGCTGAGCGAGCGCGAGCCCACGTACAGCGCGTTGAAGACCTCCTCATCCGTGAGCGGGCGGCCGGCGGTGTTGAGGCGCTTGAAGATGACGCGGAGGACCTTCTCGTCCGCCGTGTCCACGACGTAGGCGGGCACCTGGTACTCGCGGATGGCCTTGCCCAGGCGGATGGCGGCGCGCAGGTGCTCCGGGTGCGCTTCACGGGCCGGGTAGCGATTGAGCCAGTGGAGCAGCGACTCGCTGTCCAGCACTTCGTTCATCGGCAGCCAGTGCGGTGGCGCCGCGCCCTCCGCGGGAGGCGCATGCAGCTCCTCCGTCTCCAGGTCGAAGTACAGGTGGAAGTCGTCGCGGCCCGCCTCGTCGCCATAGGACGGATGCAGCAGGACGCCCACGAGCGCCGTCACGCGCTGCTGGCCGTCCACGGCCCACAGGCCCTGGCTGGTGGAGGGCGCGTCGATGCGCACGGGGCCGAAGCTGACGTTGGCGGCGGGGGCTTCCCGGCGCCAGAACAGCAGCGTCCCGATGGGATAGCCCCGGTACACGCTGTCCAGCAGGTCGCGCACGTCGTCCGCGGTCCACCGCAGGGGGCGCTGGAAGTCGGGGATGCGCACCTCGCCGCGCCGCACGCGGTCGAGCAGGTCCTCGATGCTGAACGACTTGGTCTCCGGTCGCCGCGTCAGGGGAGCGGGCATCGCGAGCCTCCTGCCCCGGGTCTGTAACCCGAAGCTCGGGAACCCGCCACCTGCACCGTGGAGCCGCGTCGCTTTGGCGGCAACACCACCCGCCCCAGCGGCCCCCCGTCACGGTGGACGGCACGCGACCGCCCTGCCCCACCGCCGTGACGTCCAGGACAGCCAGCTTCCGCGAGTCCCTGCGTATTGCACAGCGAGTCACCATCACACCCAGCGAGGGGGATTCCTGCATGCATCGCAACCAGCACGCCCGGTGGATCCGGGCGCTCACGGCCGTGGCCTGCCTTGGCACCGCCTGCCATCCGGAAGAGGCCGCCGAACCCATCACTCCACCCACAACCGCGCGCTCCGGCGTCGGCTCCGCGTGGGTCCGCATTGGACCCAGGGCCGAGCCCCGCGAGGTGAAGTACAAGGCCGTCAACGGCCTGGCCCTCTTCGAGGGCGACATCATCCTGGGCACCGTCGAGGACGTGGAGCGCGAGTCCCCGAAGGTGAAGGCCCAGGCCGCCAACCGAGTCTCCGCGGAGAGCGTCCAGGTCACCGGCAGCAGCAAGCGCTGGCCCAACGGCGTCGTCCCGTACGTCCACGTCTACGGCTCGCTGGACGACAACTACGTCATCAACGACGCCATCCGGCACTGGCAGCAAAGGACGGGCCTTCGCTTCGAGCCCATCTCCGCCACCACGCCCTCCTCCGTCGACCATGTCTACTTCGTGAAGGGCGTGGGGTGCTCGTCCTCCGTGGGACGCCAGGGCGGCCGGCAGTTCGTCGTCCTGGAGGGAGGGTGTGGCCTGAGCGGAGTCATCCACGAGCTGGGTCACGCCATCGGCTTCTGGCACGAGCAGAGCCGCGAGGATCGAGACACCTTCGTGGAGATCCTCTGGAACAACATCCAGTCCGGTGAGGCATACAACTTCGAGAAGCACGTCAGCGACGGCGACGACTTCGGGCCCTATGACTTCGGGTCCATCATGCACTACAGCGCTACGGCGTTCGGCAAGCCCGACCCCGTCACCGGCAACCCCATGCAGACCATCCGGACCCGGGGCGGTGAGTCCATTGGCCAGCGCGACAGCCTGAGCGTGGGAGACATCGCCTCCGCCGCGGCGATGTACCCCGGCACGATGGAGGGCCACTTCGAGGAGATCTCCTCCACCGGCTTCGTGAGCGGCTGGGCGTTCGACACGGCCTCGCCGAGCGTCTCCACGGAAGTGCACTACTACATCGACGGCCCCACCGGCTCCGGCGCGTTCGGAGCGTCCGCGCCCGCGAACCTCCCGCGCCCGGATGTCAACGCCGCCTTCGACAAGGTCGAAGGCAACCACGGGTTCTCCTTCCCCGTGCCCGCGTACTTCCGAGACGGCCAGGACCACACGCTGTACGTCTACGGCATCGACGTGCAGGGCCTGAACAACCCGCTGCTCTCGGGCTCGCCGCGCACCTTCAACCTGCCGGGTGCGTTCGGCAAGCTCGACGGCATCTCCAACGACGGCACGGTCACGGGCTGGGCGCTGGACCTGGACTCGCCGTCGACCTCCATCACGGTCTCCTACTCCATCGACGGCAACCCGGCGTCCGTGACCAGCGTGGTGGCGAACCTCTACCGCGCCGACGTGAAGAGCACCTACCCCATGGCTTCCGGCGCGAACGGCTTCTCGTTCCGCATCCCTGAGCTCTATGTGGATGGCCAGGACCACACGCTGCGCGTCTTCGCGCTGGATCAGCAGGGCCGACACAGCCCGCTGCTCGTCAACGCGCCCAAGACGTTCCGGCTGGCCATGCCCTCTGTCTACAAGGCCGGCGTCTTCGCGGGCACGGGCAGCGCGGACCAGGTCATCGCCATCACCGGGTCCGGCTACGGGCCGCGGGTGTACGTCTCCGGCTACGTCAACGCCACCAACTTCCCCAACATCCACTACGAGGAGGCGTGGAGCGCTTCGACCCTGCTCGACGGCTGGCACAACCCCAGCGACATCAAGCTCGCGGGGGACTTCCGGGGCCTCGGCTATGACCAGATGCTCTTCATCAACACCAGCGGCGTGGGCGGCCGGGTGATCATCACCGACTACCGCGACGGCGCCGTCCCCGCGGAGGTGCGCTACCACGAGTCCTGGGGCCAGAGCGGCGTGCTCAACGGCTGGCACGACCCGGAGGACCTCCAGCTCACGGGGGACTTCCTGAACCGGGGCCATGACCAGGTGTTGTTCTTCAATCGCTCCGGCACGGGCGGGCGCGTGATGATCAGCGACTTCAGCGACGGCGCCGTCCCCGCGGAGGCCGGCTACCACGAGGCCTGGGGCACCCCGAACTCCTTCGAGGACTGCTCCGACCCGGACGACAAGCTCTACGTGGGCGACTTCCGGGGCCTGGGCTACGACCAGGTGCTCTGCCTCAACCGCTCCGGCACGGGCGCGCGGGTGAAGATCCTCGACTTCAGCACGGGCGTGGCGCCGGCGCAGGTGCGCTACGTGGAGGCATCCGGCGCCTTCACCGTGCTGGACAACCTGATGGACGCGGACGACAACCAGGCCGTGGGTGACTTCCGCGGCCTGGGCTACGACCAGCTCCTGCTGGTGAACGGCGGCACGACGGGCACGGCCATGCTCATCGCGGACTTCTCCGATGGCGTCGCGCCCGCCGAGGTCCGCTACAGCGAGGCGCAGGGCGTGAGCTTCTACCCGAGCGCGCTGGTTCACCAGATCCTGGTGGGGGACTTCCGCGGCCTGGGCCACGACCAGGTGCTCTATGGCAACTGGAGCGACCCCACCTACTCCACCGGCATCCTGGATTTCTCCGACGGCGTCGCCCCGCCGGAGCACCTCTTCCAGAAGGTGGAGATCGGTTGAAGCCGCTGACCCGGTGACGCGGGAGGAGCCGCTGCCCCCTCTTCAGGGCAGCGGCTCCGTCCGGTGCCTGCGCGCCGGGTTCTCGTGTCCCACGCGATACCAGCGGTAGCCGTAGCCCTCCAGCGTGAGCACGTGGCGCTGGCCGTCCGCGGGCTCGGAGTGGTCCTCGCTCAGCACGTTGAACAGCGTGCACGGTTCGTCGCCGCCGGGGTCCAGCTTCACCGTGCAGGGCCGCGACGACAGGTTGTGCAGCACCACCAGCGTGTTGCCCTTCCAGTCGTACCGGATGGCCAGCACGCCCTTGTTGCCCGTGCGCAGCACCTTCCACGCGCCCCACCCCAGCTCCGGGCACTCCTTGCGCGCGCGGATGATGCGCTCCGTCCAGTTGAGCTGCGAGCCCGGGTTCCGACGCTGCTGCGCCACGTTCACCTGCCGGAAGCCGAACGGGCCCTCGGACACCAGCGGCTTCACCGGCGCCTCCGCCAGCGTGAAGCCGCCGTGCGGCTCCGGGCTCCACTGCATGGGCGTGCGCACCGCCTGCCGCTCCACCAGCGACAGGTTCTCCCCCATGCCCAGCTCGTCGCCGTACCAGAGCACTGGCGTCCCCGGCAGCGTGAACATCAGGCTGTACGCCACCTCGATGCGGCGGCGGTCCCCGTCCAGCATCGACGCGAGCCTCCGTCGCAGCCCCCGGTCATAGAGCTGCATGCCCTTGTCCGGCCCCAGCGCCTGGAACACCTCCCACCGGTCCCCGTCCGACAGCCGCCCCAGGTCCAGCTCGTCGTGGTTGCGCAGGAAGTTCGCCCACTGCGCCGAGCGCGGCAGCCTGGGCGCGGACTTCAGCGCCTGCACCAGCGGCGTCACGTCCCCGCGCGTGAGCGACAGGTAGAGGTTCTGGTTCGCCAGGAAGTTGAACACCAGCTGCATGCGGTCGTTGTCGCCGAAGAACTCCATCACCTCGTCCATGGTGACGTTGGCCTCCGCGAGCAGGATGGCGTCACCCCTTCGCCACGACAGGAACTCGCGCATCTCCTCCAGCAGCTGGTAGGGGTTCTTCACGCCCGGGTGCTTCACGCCCTTCAGCTCCACCAGGAAGGGCACCGCGTCCACCCGGAAGCCGGACACGCCGAGCTCCAGCCAGAACCCCATGATCTTCAGGATCTGCTCGCGCACCTCCGGGTTCGCGACGTTGAGGTCGGGCTGGAAGTCGAAGAAGCGGTGGAAGTACCAGAGGCGCGCCTCCTTGTCGTACGTCCACGTGGAGGGCTGCACGCCCGGGAAGACCATGCCCTTGTTGGCGTCCCGGGGCCGCGTCTTCGACCAGACGTAGTAGTCGCGGTAGCGGCTGTCCGGGTCCTTGCGCGCGGCCTGGAACCACGGGTGCTGGTCCGACGTGTGGTTCACCACCAGGTCGATGATGACGCGGATGCCGTGCAGCTTCGCCTCGTGGGTGAAGGCCACGAAGTCGCCCAGGTCCCCCAGGCGCGGATCCACGCCGTAGTAGTCGCGGATGTCGTAGCCGTTGTCGCGGTTGGGGGTGGGCTGGAAGGGCAACAGCCACAGGCAGGTGATGCCCAGGCCCGCCAGGTAGTCCAGCTTGCGCCGCAGGCCCGTGAAGTCCCCCACGCCGTCGCCGTTGCCGTCCATGAACGTCTCGACGTCGAGGCAGTAGACGACCGCGTTCTTGTACCAGAGGTCTTCAATCATCCCGTTTCCTTTAGCCCTCCGTTCGCGGGTGGCATCCGGCGACTCCCGCGCGCCGTGAGGAACCCCACACCCGGGGGCCGCCGGGCTTCGTTCAGCCAACACTCGCGCGGGAGGCCGCCGGGTATGCTCGGGCGCATGCCCGACGAAGTCCTGTCCGCCCAGGCCCTCAACCGCGCCACGCTCGCGCGCCAGCTGCTGCTCACGCGCGAGAAGATGACCGTGCCGCGCGCCATCGAGCACCTGGTGGGGCTCCAGGCCCAGCTCGCGCGCCCGCCGTACCTGGCCCTGTGGTCGCGCCTCCAGGGCTTCCAGCGCGACACCCTCACGAAGCTGGCGCTCAAGCGCGAGCTGGCGCGCGGCACGATGATGCGCGGCACGCTGCACCTGATGACCGCGAAGGACTACCTGCGCTACCGCGGCCTCTTCCAGCCCATGCTCACCGCCGCCATGCGCTCCGTGCTGAAGGAGCGCGCCACGGCGCTGGACCTGCCCGCGCTGCTGGCCACCGCGAGGCCCTTCCTCCAGGAGAAGCCCCGCACCTTCGAGGAGGTGCGCGAGCACCTGCTGAAGCACCACCTGGACGGCGACGAGCGGGCCATGGGCTTCGCCACGCGGTTGGGACTGCCGCTCATCCAGGTGCCCGAGGAGGGGCTGGAGTGGGGCTGGCCCGGCAACTCGGGCTTCACGCTGGCGGAGTCCTGGCTGGGCGAGAAGCTCTCCACGGACGACGACGCGTCACCGCTGGTGCTCCGCTACCTGGCCGCCTTCGGCCCCGCCACGGTGGCGGACATGCAGACCTGGTCCGGCCTCAAGCCGCTGAAGGAAGCCTTCGAGAAGGTGCGCGGCAAGCTGGTGGAGCTCCGCGACGCGAAGAAGCGCGTCCTCTTCGACTTGCCCAAGGCCCCGCGCCCGCCGGAAGACACGCCCGCGCCGGTGCGCTTCCTGCCGGACTTCGACAACCTCATCCTCTCCCACGCGGACCGGACCCGCGTCGTCCCGGAGGAGCACCGCGAGAAGCTGTCCACGAAGAACCTGCGCGTGCTCAACGTGTTCCTGGTGGACGGACACGTCGCGGGCTCGTGGAGCACCGAGCGCAAGAAGGGCGCCGCGACGCTGGTGTGCAAGCCCTTCGAGCGGGTGACGAAGGCCGACCGTGACGCGCTGGTGCGGGAGGGGGAAGACCTCCTGCGCTTCAGCGACCCGGACGCCTCGAAGGTCGCGGTGAGCTTCGCCACTCCGTAGTCCCAGAGGCGTGACGTCGATGAGTTCCACGATACGCGCTGCTCACCCGGGACGACGCATGACCATGCGACTCCATGCTTGCGCCTCGCTCCTTCTCTTCCTCACGTCATGCGCTACACCTCCTTCGAGCCATCGAGGGACGACGTCGCGGGACCCGCGACTTGCCAACCTCCAGCGAGCAGCAGTGCTGCCCTGGCAAGACGGTGGGCAGTGCGTTGTTCGCGAGGCGTTGCAGCCTTGGCCGGTGCTGGTGGAGCGGTGCTATCCGGCCCTCGACCACGAGCGGATCGAGTTCCACGACACCACGGGAAGGTGCGCGGTCGCCTCCACGGGCGCAGCTGCCATGGGGATCGGGCTCTGCGTGCTGGCAGCCCCCGAGATTGCCATGGGAGCTGTGGTCGTCCTTGGCGCGGTCGTGGTCGCCGTTGCCATCAAGGAGGCGCTGGATGCGTATGAGTTACGGCATTCCTACCCCGAAGAGGCAGGGCCTGCCCGAGGAGCGAGGGTTGCGCCCCAAGAATCTGTCGGTGAACGGAAGCCCAGACTGGCACCGAAGCCAGCGGGGCAGGACTGGCAACCCCCGGTGCCACCTCTGTCCGTGGGCCGGACGCGCCGTGCCAGTTGCGAGCCAATCCCAGTGAATCACCGTGGCGGCAACGACCCGCACAACAAGTGTGCGGACAAGGTTCCGAACAACAGTTTCCCTGGGTGGGATGTGTTCGTGAATGGGAAGAACTTCGACGCGCTGCAACTGGCCACACGCATCCTCTGGGAAGTCAAGACCGACAATTTCGACGCATACAGTGAGTTTCTCCAGGGCCAGGTGATCAGCGCTCAAGTACCCGCGCTGCGGATTGAGCGCGAACTGGCTCGGTCCTGCGGATTTGGCTTCCGTGTCGGCGTACGCAGTGAAGCGCATAAAGAAGCGCTGGAGAATGTGGCCCCGGATCTCAGGGGATTCATCGTCGTCATGGACTGGTGCTGAGATGACAGCCAAACGAAAAATGACCCTCAGCGTCTACGCCCCCGCGCTCCTGGGTAAAGACAACCGCCCCGTAGCCGTGGTTCATGGGATGGAGCGTGCGTTCCCTGACCTGCGCTTGGAGTGGCGTGTTTCCAAAGACGGACGCCCCATCGCGTTGCCACAACGCGACGCATGGCTCACGGAACAAACCAAAGATGGGGGGTTCCCCCTCCTGTGCAACGGCAACGAGAACTTCCCTGTGATGCTTTCCGGGTGGGAACTCCCAGCGACCAGCGCCCCAGGCGGCCGATCACAGCTGGAGCTCCATGCGTCTCTGCCACCAACCCCAGAAATGCTCGCGGCGGTGCCGGAGGTGCTGGAGGCCGTGGCGGAAGTCGCACGCGCGCACTGGGGACATGCCACGCCATTCAGGGCGAGCGTGGACATCGCGCGCCAGACGAGGAATCGACCCGATGACCTGGAGCTGCCCCCTCACGGCCTGCCTGTGATCGCGTCCCCTGGCGCCATGAGCTCGCCCGAGATTCCCCACCGCCTGGGATGGCTGAACTACTGGTCCGCCGCTGCCGCGCAAACCATCGGGTTCCCGGACCCGACCCGCGACGCCGAGCTGCTTACACGAGCGCGGCGCACGGCATCGGGCGGGTGGGTCGTGCAGCTCACTGACGGGCCTCTCGACCTGGACGACCCCACGCACCTGGATGCACTCAAGCGGGCCTACGAGCGCTTCCCGAAAATCGGCGGACGCGCAGCGCCTTGACGCTCGGGCTCACGCGAAGAGCTGGAGCAGGTCCTCGCGGGTGATGGCGGCGGCGCCCCCGGCCTCGCTGAGCGCGGCCTCGAAGAGGGCGCGCTTCTTCTCCTGGAGGCCCAGGATCTTCTCCTCCACCGTGCCCTGGGACACCAGCCGGTAGACCATCACCGGCCGCTCCTGCCCGATGCGGTGCGCGCGGTCCGCCGCCTGCGCCTCCACCGCCGGGTTCCACCACGGGTCCATCAGGAACACGTGGTCCGCCGCCGTGAGGTTCAGGCCCGTGCCGCCGGCCTTCAGCGACATCAGCAGCACCGGCGCGCCGTCCTCGCCCTGGAAGCGGGCGGTCACCTCGCCTCGGTTCGCCGTCGCGCCGTCCAGTCGCTCGAAGCCGATGCCCGCGTCCTTGAGCCCCGGCTCGATGAGGTCCAACAGCGACGTCCACTGCGAGAACACCAGCGCCTTGTGGCCCTCCGACACCGCCGTCTCCAGCGCGTCCACCAGCGTCTGCACCTTGGAGGACGTCTTCGCCTGCTGCCCCGGCACCAGCGCGGAGTGGCAGGCCGCCTGCCGCAGCCGCAAGAGCGCCTCCAGCGCCTTGAGCACGCTGCCGCCTTCGTTGAGCAGCGCCACCACCTCCGCGCGCGTCGCGGCCATCACCGCGTCGTAGACGGAGCGCTCGCGCTCATCCAGCTGCACGTGCATCACGGAGTCGGTGCGCGGCGGCAGCTCCGGCGCCACGTCCCGCTTGAGGCGGCGCAGGATGAACGGCCGGATCCGGCGGCGCAGCGCTTCGGCCGCGCCGGGATTGCCGTCCGCGATGGGCTGCGCCGTCTTCTCCTCGAACTGGCGGCGGCCCCCCAGCAGGCCCGGGTTCGTGAAGTGCATCAGGCTCCAGAGCTCGTCCAGGCGGTTCTCCAGCGGCGTGCCGCTGAGCGCCAGCCGCAGGTTCGCCTTGAGCCCGAACGCCGCGCGCGACACCTGGCTCTCCGGGTTCTTGATGGCCTGCGCCTCGTCCAGCACCACCGCCTCCCACGTGGGCGCGCCCAGCACTGGCGCGTCCAGGCGCAGCAGCGCGTACGTGGTGAGCGTGATGTCCGCCGCGGGGTCCAGCTTGCGGCCAGGGCCGTGGTACACGCAGACCTTCAGCGACGGCCGGAAGCGCTGGAGCTCCGCCACCCAGTTGGGCAGCACGCTCGTGGGACACACCACCAGCGACTTCGGGCCCAGGATGCAGAGGGTCTGGAGCGTCTTTCCCAGGCCCATGTCGTCCGCGAGGATGCCGCCCAGCCCCGCGCCCTTCAGGAACGACAGCCAGCTCACCCCCTGCTGCTGATACGCGCGCAGCGTGGCGTTGAGCTCCGCGGGCAGCACCGGCGGCGGCAGCTTCTCGAAGCCCTCCACCAGCGGGGCCAGCCTGTCCAGGCCCGGAGGCGGCGGCTGCTCCAGCGACTCGCACAGCTGCGTCAGCTCCGGCAGCGCGTGGTTCGCGACGCGCCCGTCCTCCTGGCGCGCGGCCAGCAGGTCCGCCACGCGCTGCCCGTTCTTGTCCAGCCACGCGCGCGGCAGCGGCGCCCAGCCGCCGCCGTCCAGCGGCACCAGCCCCAGCCCCTCCGTCCACGCCCGCACCACCGCCCCCGCGTCCACCGTGCGCGCGCCGCCCTTGCCGCCCTCCACCTCGAACTCCAGCGTGAAGCGCACGTCCGGCACGCCCGCGCCCGTCGTCCCGCCCTCCACGCGCAGGGACGGCTTGAGGCGCATGTCCGGGCTGACGATGCCCGCCGCGTCGCCGCCCAGGTCTCCCCGGAACCTCCGCAGCTTGTCCGCGAAGCGCGTCATCTCCGGGCCCTGCACCGTGAGCCGGCGGCCGGGCACCAGGTTCAGCTCATCGCGCAGTTGGTGGAGCAGCCGCTGCTCCGCGGCCTCGTCGCGCAGCGGCACCGCGCCGCGCAGGTACACCATGCGCCCGTTGTCGATGCGCACCGTCGGCGGCGCGCCGTACACCAGCGTGGGCAGCACCGACAGGCCCTGCGTGAGCTGGTTCAGCTCCAGGAGGATGCGCGGCTTCAGCTCGCGGTCCAGCGCCGGCAACCGGCGGCTCTTCATGTCCACCGGCATGCGCCGCCCCAGCTCGGGCAGGATCTTCGCGGACAGCTCCCCCAGCTGCTCCGGCGAGTACGTGCGCACGAGCGGCAGGTGCTGGAGCCACGCGCCCGTCATCGCCGTCTCGCCCAGGCGCACCAGGGACTCGGCCGTGAGGCCCACGCCGGGGCTCACCACCTCCACGATGCGCGGGTCGCGCGTGATGGTGATGACCCACTGCTGGCCCCGGTCCTCCACCTTCGCGCGCGGCGGCAGCACCTCGCTGGACACCGCCACCGGCCGGCCGTCCAGCAGCACGTTGCGCGCGGGCTCCAGGGCGCGCAGCAGCGCGTCCAGCTTCTCCGCCAGGAGCGGCCCCCGGGTGCGCCGCTCCAGCAGGCGCTCCATCACCAGGTCCACCTGCTCCACCTGCAACGTGGCGCCGCCCTGGGGCTTCGCGAGGCGCCCGGTGAGGTCCTCCAGCGGCTCCTCCGTGCCGTCCGCGTGCGCGAGGACGCGGTGCAGTTGCAGCCCGCCCTCCACGCGCGTGAAGCGGTACACCACGCGCGACCAGCGCTCCGAGACCGCCTCCAGCGGCGCGTCCTGCTTCTCCGCCTTGTCCAGGGAGATGGCCGCCGCGACGACGTGCTCGCACGGGTCCACCGGGCTGGGGCAGTCACACTCCCACGCCTCGTCGCCCGGGTAGAGGACGACGGTGAAGGCTACGGCCCGGCCCGCCACCTTCACGCGCAGCTCGACCTCCGAGGCCGTGCGCCCCTGGAGCGCCACCGCCCCATCGCGCGCGAGGCTGACGCCCTTGGACCAGAGGCCCGGCTTGGCTTCTTTCCGGACGGCTTCGAGGAGCTGGCTGTTCTCGGACATGGCAGGCGGCTTCCCTACGCCCCGCCACGCCCTCGCGCAACGTCGGAGGCGTCCTGGCTGACGCCCAGGCTACTCGTCGTCGTAGGACGGCTCGAAGAGGTAGGTCAGCTTCACCAGGAACTCGCGGCTGAACACGGGCAGGGGCGCGTGGCCGCCGTTGTAGGGCTGGGCCACCCGGAAGTCGCTGCCCAGGAGGTTGTAGACGCCCGCGCCCAGCTCCAGGCCCTTGGTCCCCACGTTCTCCGCGCGCACGAAGAGGTTGAGCAGGAGCCGGGGCTGGAGCGTCTGGACCTCCGACACGCCCTCCTCGTCCGGCGCCCCCACGGCGAAGCGCTGGCCCACCAGCACGGCCGTGGGGCTGACGGACAGCCACGGCAACACCTTCGCCGTGCCCGTCAGCGTCACCTTGTGCGTGGGCAGGCCGGTGAAGGCCTTCGGGTGCCCGGGCACCAGGTAGTCCTCCACGTCGTTGCGGCCGCCCGGCCGGTAGAACGAGTAGCCCGCCTCCGCGCGGCCCCACGTCCCGCGCAGCCGGTAGTCCAGCTCGATGCCCCGGCTGCCCAGGCGGCCCAGGTTGCGGTACGCCTCGCTCGCCGTGTCCGCGTCGTAGGAGTAGATGATGGGGTCCGTCACGCCCACGTCGAAGGCGTTGGCGCTCAGGCTCTGGCCCTCGCCCAGGCGCAGCGTGGCCTCCAGCTCGTACACCGTGGTGCGCTCCGGCCGGACGTCCTCGCCCAGGGAGATGTTCTCGATGCCCGGCGCGCGGAACGCGCGGCTGTAGAGGGCCTTGCCGCTCACCGGCCCGAAGGACTTGAGCAGCACCAGGCGCGGCACGAACGAGCTGCCGAAGGCGCTGTGGTCCTCGAAGCGCGCGCCCGCCACCACCGTGGCGATGGGGTTGTCCGAGTACACCTCCACGAAGCCCGCGACGTTGCGGTAGGAGACGACGTCCTCGTCGCCGTCGAAGGCCTCCTGCTGGCCGATGCCCGCCGGGCCCCGCAGCTGGCCCTGGTCGAACGCCAGGTCCACGCCCCCCGTGAGCTGGAGGAAGTCGAACGCCGCCCAGCGCGCCAGCGCCCGGCCCCGGATGCGCCGGTAGCGCTTGTCGTAGAAGAAGGGCGACGCCTCGTCCGAGTCCCGGTAGGACTCGCCCAGCGTGAGGTTCAGCCGGGGGATGATCTCAATCCGGTCCGTGGGCCGGAAGCGGTCGCTCAGCTCGGCGTGGAACGACTCGAAGTCGGTGCTCGCCGGGGTGGGCAGCACCTCGTCCACGGACACGACGGACGTGGTGTCCTGGCGCTGGTACAGGAGGCTCAGCTGGAGGTCGCGGTAGCCCACGCCGGCCTGCACCACCGTGGGGTCCAGCCGCGACGCGCCGTTCATGCTCGCGGAGCCACCATAGAAGTCGTCGAACACGGCGTCGCTGCGCTGCCCCTGCCCCAGCGACGCGGACGCGAAGGCGCTCAGGCCCGGCACGCCCTCGAACACCTTGCGGCCGGACAGCGTGAGGCTGCGCCGCCCGAGGCCGTGCGCCAGCTGCCCGTAGGTGCCCACCACCAGCGCGTCCGTGCTGCCCTGGATGCCCCGGGTGATGACGTTGATGACGGCCAGCTCCGCGTTGCCGCCGTAGATGACGGAGCCCGGGCCGCGCACGACCTCGATGCGCTCGATGAGCTCCACCGGGAACTCGTGGCCCAGCTGCATCGTGGAGTAGAGCTGCTCGTTCATCTCCTTGCCGTCGATGATGAGCAGCACCTTGCCTTCCTGGCCCCACAGCCCCCGGAAGCCCGGCCCCACCGTGCCGGACACGTCCACGCCGAAGAAGAAGCCGGGCACCTGCAACAGCACGTCCATCAGGTCGCGCGCGCCGGAGGCCTTGATCTCGTCCGCGGTGATGGCCGTCACCACGGCCGGCGAGTCGTGCAGCCGGGTGATGGCGAACGACGCCACCTGGCTGTGCACCTCCGGCTCATCCTCCAGCTGGAGGTCGCGCTGCTCCTCGGCGGAGGGCGTCTCCGGCGGACCGGGGTCCAGGGTGGGCTCCGGCGCCGTCTGCGCGAAGCCCGTGCCCGCGCCCAGCAACGTCAGCCAAACACACACACGACGCCCAAGCCTGGTGAAACCCATACGAAACAACCCTCTCGAAGGTGGGGACGCGGGGCGGTCCCGGGGGGCGCTGCCCTCCGCGTGAAGCCGATTGTATCGGATCCAGCACCATCCGAAAGTTCTGGAAATCCTCGCACCACACCGAATCCGGAGGCGCGCGGTGTTTCACTTCACGCGCACGCGGGTGCTGCGGCCCGGCTCGACCTCCACGGTCATGCGCCGCTTCACCTCGCCGTTGACGCGGACCTCCACCTTGGCGGGGCCGGAGGGCAGCGCCTGCGCGGAGACAGGCGGAAAGCCATATGGCCGGCCGTTGATCCACACCTCGCCGTAGAGCCCTGGCGAGGTGATCTCCAGGTCGCCCCGCTGGGTGGCCACGGCGGCCTTCGCCACGGAGGGCTCCGACGGCGTCGCGGGCTCCGTGGGGGAATGGGTCGCCCCGGGTCCACCGGCCAGCCCCGCGCTCGCCGCCGGGGGCGAAGCGGGGACGACGGCCGCCACGGGCACCGCGGCCGGCCGGGGCGAGGCCGGCGTCAGCTCCGCGGAGAGGTCGCGGTTGAGCGAGCGCACCGCGTCCGCGTCCACGTCCACCGTCTCCTCGTACAGGTGGCGGTCGCCCTGCGCGAGCACCACGCGGTGCGTGCCCGCGGACACCGGCAGCCGCGCCGGCGTCAGGTCCACCGCCTTGCCATCCACCATCACCACCAGGCCCGGCGGCGTGGACGTCACCAGGAGGAGCCCGCCCCTCGACTCCTCCTCCTGCGAGGCGCTCTGCGCGGCCTGCTGCTCGCGGGCGGCCCGCGCGGCGGCGAGCTTCGCGGCGCGCGAGCGGGGCGGCGCGCGGGTGGGCGGCGGCTCACGCGCTGGGGACGCCTGCGGGGTCCGCGACTGCTCACGCGAGCGCAGGTCGGTGGCGATGCCCAAGAGCCGCGTCAGGTCGCTGTCCTTGTCGTCCGGGCGCAGCTTGAGGGCCTCGGTGAACTGCGCGACGGCGCGCTCGTAGTCGCGGTCCTCCAGCGCGGCCAGGCCGGACGCGCGCAGCGCGCGCACGAGCCCGGCGTTCGCGGCCTCCGATGGCGCGTCCACGGGCGGCGGGGCGGGGGGCTGGACGGGAGCGGGGGGCCGCGTGACGACGGGCTCGGGCGGCGCGGCCTTGCGCGAGCGGACCACCAGGTACGCCCCGGCGTTCACGACCACGGTGCCCAGCAGGATGACGGCGATCCAGGTCTTCTGGTTCTTCACGATGGATGTCCCACTTCCCACGACGACACGGTGCGCCCGCCCCTCATGCGATGAACAGCCAGAACACCGCGCTGCCCACCAGCGCGGCGCCCGCCGCGGCCGCCAGCGCCCAGGGGAACGCCCCGGACGAGACCGCCTGCTCCGGCGATGGAATGACGCCCGTGGTGGAGCCCGTCCCGCCGCGCTGGGGCAGCACGCCCGTGGGCACCAGCGCGCTGGGCTCGCGCAGGTCCACGGGGTGCTCCGCCTCCCCGAAGGGCGGCGGGCCGGAGATGCCCGTGGGCGTGCGAGTGGCGCCCATGCCCGAGGCCTCCGCCGACGCCCCCGGCGACGAGCCCGGCACCGACACCGCCGTGGACACCCGGCCGCCGGCGTCCGGCGGGAACAGCGTGGCCATCAGCGTGGCCAGCTCCCGGCCGCCGGAGGTCCAGTGCTGCGCCGTGCGGTAGCGCTCCAGGTCGTCGTGCAGCTCGCGCGCCGTCTGGTAGCGCTGCGCCGGCTCCTTCGCCAGGCACTTGAGCAGGATGCGCTCCAGCTCCGGAGGGAAGCCCGGCGCCACCTGCGACGGCGGCGGCACGTCCCCCTGCGACGCGGCCAGGATGGTGGCCTCCATCGTGTCGCGCTTGAACAGGCGGCGCCCCGTGGACGCCTCGTAGAGGACGATGCCCAGCGAATACAGGTCCGAGCGGTGGTCCAGCTCCCGGTTGGTGATCTGCTCCGGGGACATGTACGCGTACTTGCCCTTCACCACCCCGGCCACCGTGCGCTCCAGGTTCACGGAGCTCTTCACGATGCCGAAGTCCGCCAGCTTCACGATGCCGTCGCGCGACACCAGCACGTTGCCCGGCGTGATGTCCCGGTGCACCAGCTTCAGCGGCGTCCCGTCCGACAGCGTCTTCGCGTGCGCGTACGTGAGCGCGTCCGACATGGCCAGGCCCACGTCCACCGTCACCCGGGGCCCCAGCGGGATGTTCGCCGCCGCCGCGTGCCGCATGATGCGGTCCAGCGACTGGCCCTGGATCCACTCCATCGCCAGGTAGTACTGGCCTTCAATCTTCCCGAAGTCGAACACCTGCACGATGTTCGGGTGCGTCAGCAGCGCCGCCACCTTCGCCTCGTCCGCGAACATCCGCGCGAAGGGCTCCAGGTTCGCGTACTCCGGCAGGATGCGCTTGATGACGCACGCCTTGGAGAACCCGTCCGGTCCGTCGAGGGTCGCCAGGAACAGGTGCGCCATCCCGCCCGTGGCGAGCCGCTGCACCATCCGGTACTTCCCGAAGCGGAGGTCCACCCCAGGCGCGGCCGGCGAAGGCGTCACGGTATCAACCCTGTTCAAATTGTACTCCCGGGGCGGAACTCGCAATTCCGGGAAGATACCTATGCCGAGACCTCCCCACAAGTTTCGCACACCGTGTCAACTGGTTTTACATGGAATACACTTTAACAACGTGACGGATGGGTGTCGGACCGGGGGCCCGGGCATATCCTCCGGGTCCTCGTGCGCATGGCGACCTCCCCCACCGACGCCCCCTCCCCGCTGACCGCTCCCCGTCCCCTGACCGCCCAGGACCTCCGCACCCTGGGGCTGGCGGCGCTGGGGGGCGCGCTGGAGTTCTATGACTTCATCATCTTCGTGTTCTTCACGGCGGTGATGGGGAAGCTGTTCTTCCCGCCGGAGACGGCGGACTGGCTGCGGCAGCTACAGACGTTCGGGCTGTTCGCGGCCGGCTACCTGGCGCGGCCCCTGGGCGGCATCGTGATGGCGCACTTCGGGGACCGGACCGGGCGCAAGCGGATGTTCACGTTGAGCGTCTTCCTGATGTCGCTGCCCACGCTGTGCATGGGCCTGCTGCCCACGTTCGCCACGGCCGGGTACGCGGCGCCGCTGCTGCTGCTCACGCTGCGGCTGTTGCAGGGCGCGGCGGTGGGCGGCGAGGTGCCGGGCGCGTGGGTGTTCGTCTCCGAGCACGTGCCGGAGCGCCGCGTGGGCCTGGCGTGCGGGACGCTCACCTCCGGGCTCACGCTGGGCATCCTGCTGGGCTCGCTGGTGGCCACCGCCGTCAACACCGCCTTCACGCCGGAGCAGGTGCTGGCGTTCGGCTGGCGCGCGCCCTTCGTGGTGGGCGGCGTGTTCGGCTTCCTCGCCGTGTTCCTGCGCCGCTGGCTCCAGGAGACGCCCGTCTTCGAGGAGCTGCGCCAGAAGAAGGCGCTGGTGCGCGAGCTGCCGCTCAAGGCCGCGCTGAAGGGCCACGCGCCCGCCGTCGCGGTCTCCATGCTGTTCACCTGGGTGCTCACCGCGGGCATCGTGGTGGTCATCCTGATGACGCCCACGCTGATGCAGCAGTTGCACGGCATCCCGCCCGCGAAGGCGCTGGCGGCCAACAGCGTGGCCACGCTCACGCTCACCGCGGGGTGCATCTGCTTCGGGCTGCTCGCGGACCGGCTGGGGCCCACGCGGGCCATGGCCATCGGCTCGGGGATGCTGCTCGTCGCCGCGCAGCTGTTCTACCGGGGCGTGGCGAGCGCGCCCGAGCACCTGGTGCCGCTCTACGCGGGCGTGGGGTTCTGCGTGGGCGTCGCCGGCGTGGTGCCCGCGGTGATGGTGCAGGCCTTCCCCCCGGCGGTGCGCTTCTCCGGCCTGTCGTTCTCCTACAACGTCGCGTACGCGCTGTTCGGCGGCCTCACCCCGCTCGCCGTCACGGTCGCCTTGAAGCAGAGCCCGCTCGCGCCCGCGTACTACGTGTCCGCGGTGTGCGCGGTGGGGCTCGGGGTGTCGCTCCTCCTCTTCCGGGGCTTCACCGCCCGCGCCAGCGAACACCCCGCGCCGTCGCCGTAGCGCCGCCGGCGCTGAAGCAGCACTGCACGTTTCCACCGCAATTCCATATAGACAATCTAAATCAGAAGTCCGTGAACACCCGTCGCTCTCGGTGAATTAGAAAGCGAGTGTGTCCACGCCTTCCTCGTCCCGGCTGTCCTCGCTGCGCGCGCTGAAGCACCGCGACTTCGCCTTCCTCTGGGTGGGCGCGGCGCTGTCCAACATCGGCACGTGGATGGAGGTGCTGGCGCTGGGCGTGTACGTGACGAAGGTCACGGGCCGGGCGGAGTGGACGGGCGGCGTGGCGGCGCTGACGTGGCTGCCGTCCATCCTGCTGTCGCCGCTGGGCGGCGCGCTGGGGGACCGGTTCGACCGGCGGCGCGCGGTGGCGTTGGGCGCGCTGGTGCAGATGGCGCTCGCGGGGACGCTGGCGGCGCTGGCCTTCACCGGGGAGCTGACGGTGCGGTGGGTGGCGGTCATCTCCTTCCTCAACGGCTGCGCGGTGACGCTGTTCATGCCCGCGTTCTCCGCGCTCATCGCCGTGTCGGTGCCGAAGGAGGACCTGCACAGCGCGCTCAGCCTCAACTCGGCCCAGGCCAACCTGGGGCGCATCTGCGGCCCCGCGCTGGCGGCGCTGCTCATCGCGCACGCGGACCTCGGCTGGGTGCTGCTGCTCAACACGCTGTCCTTCGCCGCGGTGCTGCTGGCGCTCCTGGGCGTGCGCGGGGCTCCGGCCGCAGCGAAGCCCGCGTCGCCGGAGGGGCTGTGGGCGGGCATCGCGCGGGGCCTCCAGGTGGCGCGGGCGGATGAAGCGCTGCTCATGGCCATGGGCGGGACGCTGGCCATCGCCGTCTGCATCGCCCCGTTCACGGCGCTGGCCCCGGTGATGGCCATCCGGGTGTTCGGTCAGGACGCGGGCGCCACGTCCATGCTGGTGACGGCGCAGGGCACGGGCGCGCTGCTGGCGGCGCTGGGCGCGGGCGCGCTGGCGGACCGGCTGGGGCGCGGGCGGCTGTTGGAGGTGAGCCTGCTGCTCATCGGCCCGGTGGCGGCGGCGTACTGGCTGTCCCCGACGCTGGGGTTCGCGACGGTGGCGGTGCTGCTGCTCGGGTCGCTCTACATGCTGACGCTCACGGGGCTGGCCACGGTGTGCCAGGCGCGGGTGTCCGGGGAGCTCCAGGCGCGCATCTCCAGCCTCAACTCCATGCTGCTCTTCGTCGGCTTCACGGTGGGCGTGTGGTCGCAGGGCGCGCTCGCGGACCGGCTGGGGGTCCGCGCCGTCATGGGGGGCGCGGCGTTCGGGTTCCTCCTCTTCACCGTCCTGCTGCGCACGCTGCGCTCGCGCGGCTTCGCCGCCTACGAGACCTGAGGGAATCACACGATGACGACCTCCTCGCCGGTTGCCCCGGGCAAGAAGCGCCTCCCGCTCCCCCTCGTCCCCAGGACGGAGGCGCTGCCGCTGTCCTTCATGCAGCAGCGCCTGTGGTTCCTGGCGCAGATGGAGGGCACGAGCGCCACGTACAACGTGTACTTCTTCGTGCGGCTCTCGGGAGCCCTGGACGCGGGCGCGCTGGAGCGGGCCCTCCAGGCGGTCGTGGACCGGCACGAGTCGCTGCGCACCACGTTCACCGCCGTGGACGGCCAGCCGGTGCAGCGCATCGCCCCCGCGCTGACGCTGGGGCTCCGGCGGGAGGACCTGACCGGCCGGGAGCAGGCCCTGCGCGGGCGCGCGGAGGCGGAGGCGCGCGCGCCGTTCGACCTGGAGCGCGGGCCGCTGGTGCGGGCCACGCTGGTGCGGCTGTCTCCGGACGAGCACGCGCTGCTCTTCGTCACGCACCACATCGTCTGCGACGCGGTGTCGCTGGGGTGGATGGCCAGTGAGCTGAGCGCGCTCTACACCGCCTTCACGCGGGACGAGGCGCCCCGGGTGCCGGAGCTTCCGGCGCAGTACGCGGACTTCGCGCACTGGCAGCGGCAGGCGCTCACGGGCGACCTCCTGGAGGCCGAGCGCGCGTGGTGGAAGGCGCGGCTTGAGGGAGCGCCACCCGCGCTGGAGCTGCCCACGGACCGGCCTCGCCCGCCACGGCAGACGTCCCGGGGCGCGGTGCACCGCCTGCCCATGCCACCGACCCTGGCCACGGGCATCCGCGAGCTGAGCCGCAAGGCGGCCGTCACGCCGTACATGGCGCTGCTGGCGGCGTTCCAGGTGCTGCTGTCCCGCTACAGCGGCCAGGAGGACCTGGTGGTGGGCACGCCCGTGGCGGGGCGCGGGCGGCGGGAGGTGGAGCGGCTCATCGGCTTCTTCGCCAACACGCTGGCGCTGCGGCTGGACACGTCCGGCGACCCGACGTTCCTCGCGCTCCTGGGCCGCGTGCGCGACGTGTGCCTGGGCGCGTACGCGCACCCGGACATGCCCTTCGAGCAGCTGGTGGACCTGCTGGTGCCCCAGCGCGACCCCAGCCGTTCGCCGCTGTTCCAGGTGATGTTCGTGCACGTGAGCTCGCCGTGGGCCGCGCTGAAGTGGCCCGGCCTCACCGTGACGGAGCTGGACTTCGAGCCCGGCGTCGCGCGCTTCGACCTCACCCTCTTCCTCTACGACGACCCCAGCGGCCTGGAGGCGCGCTGGGAGTACAACGCCGACCTCTTCGACGAGGCGACGGTGGCCCGCATGGCCGCGCACTACGCGCGCCTGCTGGAGGGCGCCGTCGCGCGGCCCGAGGTCCCGGTGTCCGCGCTGCCGCTGCTGACCGCGCGCGAGCGGGAGCGCGCGGTGGTGGACTGGAACGACACCGGCGCGGACGTGCCGGTGCACCCTGGCGTGCACGCGCTCTTCGAGGCGAGCGTGCGCAGGAGCCCGGACGCCATCGCGGTGCGCTTCGGAGAGGAGCGCCTCACCTACGCGGAGCTGGACCGGCGCGCCAACCGCGTGGCCCACGCGCTGCGCCAGCGCGGCGTGACGCCGGACACGGCGGTGGGGCTGTGCGTGGACCGCTCGCTGGAGCTGGCGGTGGGCATGCTGGGCATCCTCAAGGCGGGGGCGGCCTACTGCCCGCTGGATCCAGCCTATCCGCCGGAGCGGCTGGCGCTGATGCTGGAGACGTCGCGCGCGAAGGTGCTCGTCACGCGGCGCTCCCTGGCGTCGGGGCTGCCGGAGGGCGGCGCGGAGCGGCTGTTCCTGGAGGACGACCTGTCCACGCCGGACACCGCGCCGGAGCCCGCGGGCGGACCGGACACGCTGGCCTACGTCATCTTCACGTCCGGCTCCACGGGCGTGCCCAAGGGCGTGGCGATGCCGCACCGCCCCCTCTTCAACCTCATCCAGTGGCAGGTGCGCCGCTCCGCCGCGCCCCGGGGACGCACGCTCCAGTTCTCCGCGCTGAGCTTCGACGTGTGCTTCCAGGAGATGCTGCCCACGTTCGCCGCGGGCGGGGAGCTGGTGCTCGTGTCGGAGGACACCCGGCGTGACGGCCGGGCCCTGCTCACGTTGATGCGCGACCAGGGCGTGGAGCGCATCTTCCTCCCCTTCGTCGCCTTGCAGCACCTGGCGGAGGTGGCGGACGCGGAGGGGCTGCTGCCCACGTCGCTCCAGGAGATCAACACCGCGGGCGAGCAGCTCCGGATGACGCCCGCGCTGCGGCGGCTGCTCCACGCGCTGGACGGGTGCGTGCTGGACAACCACTACGGCCCCACGGAGACGCACGCGGCCTCGGCCCACGCGCTGAAGGGGGACCCGGACGCGTGGCCGGACCTGCCGCCCATCGGCCGCACCATCACCAACGCGCGCACGTACCTGCTGGATGCCCGGTGGGAGCCGGTGCCCGTGGGCGTCGCGGGTGAGCTCTACATCGGCGGCGCGGGGCTGGCGCGCGGCTACCTGCACCGGCCGGACCTCACGGCGGAGCGCTTCCTGCCGGATCCGCTGAGTCCGCGGCCGGGCGCGCGGATGTACCGCACGGGCGACTTCGCGCGGTACCTGGCGGACGGGACGCTGGAGTTCCTGGGGCGGCGCGACGCGCAGGTGAAGCTCCGCGGCTACCGCATCGAGCTGCCGGAAGTGGAGGCGGCGGTGGCGAAGCTGCCGGGCGTGAAGGACGTCGCCGTGGTCGCGCGGGAGGACGCGGCGCGCGGCAAGCACCTGGTGGCCTACGTGGTGCCCCAGCCCGGCGCGGACGTGGACGCGGGCGGGCTCAAGGCGCCGCTCCGCGACCGGCTGCCGGAGTACATGGTGCCCGCGGCCTTCGTGCTGCTGGAGGCGTTCCCCCTCACCCCCAGCGGCAAGCTGGACCGGCGTGCCCTGCCCGCTCCGGACGACGACGCGGACGCGGCCCAGGCCTTCGTGGCCCCGCGCACGCCCCTGGAGACGGAGGTGGCGGAGGTCTTCGCCGCGCTCCTGCGCCTGCCGCGCGTGGGCGCGCACGACCACTTCTTCGAGCGGGGCGGCCACTCCCTGCTGGCGACCCAGGTCACCGCGCGGCTGCGCGACCGGCTCCGGGTGGAGCTGCCCGTCCGCGCCCTGTTCGAGCACCCCACCGTGGAGGAGCTGGCCGCCCACCTGGCCTCGCTGACGGCGAAGGCGGACGGGCAGGAGCCGGCGCTCGCGCCGCGCCCGCGCGACGAGGTGCCGCCGCTGTCCTCGGCGCAGGCGCGGCTGTGGTTCCTCACCCGGATGGATCCGGACGGGTTCTCGTACAACCTGCCCTGGTTCACGCGCTGGAGCGGGCCGCTGGATGACGGCGCGTTGGAGCGGAGCCTCCAGGCGCTCGTCCAGCGTCACGAGGCGCTGCGCACCACCTTCGTGGAGCACCAGGGGCAGCCGGCGCAGCGCATCGCCCCGGCGCTGGACGTGCCGCTGCGGCGCGAGCGCGTGTCCTCGGAGGCCGAGCTGTCGCGGCGCGCGGAGGCGGAGGTGCGTCGTCCCTTCGACCTGGCGCGGGGGCCGCTCGTGCGCGCGACGCTGGTGCACGTGCGGGACGGAGAGCACGCCCTGCTCGTCACGTTCCACCACATCATCTGCGACGGCTGGTCCCTCGGCGTGTTCGAGCGCGAGCTGACGGCGCTCTACCGCGAGGCCACCGGCGGCGCCGCGGCGGCGCTCCCGCCCCTGCCCCTCCAGCCCGCGGACTTCGCGCGCTGGCAGCGGCGGGAGTGGGCCGGCGCGGCGCTGGAGGCCCGGCTCGGGTGGTGGAAGGACCGGCTCCAGGACGCGCCGGCCTTCCTCGACCTGCCCACGGACCGGCCGCGCCCGGCGGTGCAGACCTTCGAGGGCGCGCACCTGTCCCGGAGGGCCTCCCCCGCGCTGTCGAGGGCCCTGGAGGCGCTGGCCCAGCAGGAGGGCGCCACCCCCTTCATGCTGCTCCTGGCGGGCTTCCACGCCCTGCTCGCCCGCTACAGCGGCCAGGACGACGTCGTCATCGGGGCGCCCCTCGCGGGCCGCGAGCGCCAGGAGCTGGAGGGGCTGGTCGGCTTCTTCATCAACACGGTGCCCCTGCGCATCACCGCGCGCCCGGGCACGAGCTTCCGCGAGCTCGTGGGGCGAGTGCGCGACCTCACGCTGGAGTCCTTCGCCCACCAGGACATGCCCTTCGAGCAGCTGGTGCGTGTGCTCCAGTCCGAGCGCGACCCCAGCCGCGCGCCGCTGTTCCAGGTGATGTTCGTGCTCCAGAACGCCGGAGGTCCCGCCGCGGGCGCCCTGCCGGACGTGTCGGTGACGCCGCTGGACGTCGAGACGGGGATGGCGAAGTTCGACCTCACCCTCTTCGCCCAGCCCTCCTCCGAGGGCCTGGGCTTCACCTGGGAGTACAACACCGCGCTCTTCGAGGAAGCGACCGTCGCGCGCATGGCCGAGCACTACACGCGCCTGCTCGCGGCCGCCGCCGCGCGGCTGGACGAGCCCGTGGCCAGGCTCCCGCTGCTCACCGACGAGGAGCGCCACCGGCTGCTGTTCACCTGGAACGACACCCACGGCGACTATCCGCGCGAGGCGTCGCTGCCCGCGCTCTTCGAGGCGCAGGCCCGGAGGGCGCCCCAGGCCATCGCGGTGGAGTTCGAGGACCGGCGGCTGACGTATGGAGCGCTCGACGCGCGCGCGAACCAGCTCGCGCACCACCTGCGCGCGCTGGGCGTGGACGTGGGCACGCCGGTGGGCCTGTGCACCGGGCGCTCGCTGGAGATGGTCGTGGCCACGCTGGCCATCCTCAAGGCGGGAGGGGCCTACGTCCCGTTGGATCCGGCCTACCCCACCGAGCGCCTCCTCTTCATGGCCCGGGACACGCGCCTGCCGGTGCTGCTGGCCCAGCCCGGCCAGGAGGCGAAGCTCGCGGCGCTGGAGGCGCGCGTCGTGACGCTGGAGCCCTCGTGGGACGCGTTCGCGCGCGAGTCCACTCGGGCGCCGCGCGTCACCGTGCCCGCGGATGCGCTGGCGTATGTCATGTACACGTCCGGCAGCACCGGCCGGCCCAAGGGCGTGTGCATCCCGCACCGGGGCGTGGTGCGGCTGGTGAAGGGGGCGACCTACGCGCGCTTCGGCCCGGAGGAGGTCCTCCTCCAGCTGGCGCCCATCTCCTTCGACGCGTCGACGCTGGAGCTGTGGGGCGCGCTCCTGCACGGCGCGAAGCTCGTGGTCCTCCCGCCGCATCCGCCCTCGCTGGAGGAGCTGGCCGGGGTGCTGGAGCACCAGGGCATCACCACGCTGTTCATCACCACGGCCCTCTTCAACCAGATGGCCATGTTCCAGCCCCGGGCGCTCGCGCGCCCGCGACAGGTGATGACGGGCGGCGAGGCGATGTCCCTCCTGGCCGCGCGACAGGTGCGCGAGGCGGGCCGGGAGGTCATCAACGTCTATGGCCCCACGGAGAACTCCACCTACTCCACCGCCCACCCGCTGGAGGGAACGGTGGACGACGGGCGCCCCGTGCCCATCGGCCGGCCCATCACGAACACGCAGGCCTACGTGCTGGACGCGCTGGGCGCCCCGGTGCCGGTGGGCGTGGCGGGGGAGCTGTACCTGGGCGGCGACGGGCTCGCGTGGGGCTACCTGCACCAGCCCGCGCAGACCGCGGAGCGCTTCGTGCCGCACCCGTTCAGCGCGACGCCGGGCGCGCGGCTGTACCGCACGGGAGACCGGGTGCGGTGGCGGCCGGACGGGGTCCTCGACTTCCTGGGCCGGACCGACTCCCAGGTGAAGGTGCGCGGCTTCCGCATCGAGCCGGGCGAGGTCGAGGCCGCGCTCAAGGCCTCGCCGGGCGTGGAGGACGCGGGCGTCGTCGTGCGCGAGGACGCTCCCGGCGACAAGCGGCTCGTGGCCTACGTGGTCGGCGCGCGCGTGGACCCGGGCGGGCTGCGGGCCCACCTGAACGCGCGGCTGCCGGCGCACCTGGTGCCCTCCGCCTTCGTGAAGCTGGAGCGGATGCCGCTGTCTCCGTCGGGGAAGGTGGACCGCAAGGCCCTGCCCGCGCCGGACACCCAGGCGGGCGCGGAGTCCTACGTGGCGCCGCGCGAGGGCTGGGAGGCGCTGGTGGCGGAGGTGTGGGCGCCGCTGCTGGGCGTGCCCCGCGTGGGAGCGCACGACCACTTCTTCGAGCTGGGCGGCCACTCGCTCCTCGCCACGCGGGTGGTGTCGCGGCTGCGGGACGTGCTCCAGCGGGACGTGCCCCTGCGCCTCCTCCTGGAGGCCCCGACGGTGGCCCGGTTCGCGCAGCGCCTGGAGGCCCTCCAGAAGGGAGGCCCCGGCGCGCCGGTGCCGCCCATCGTCGCGGTGTCGCGGGACAAGCCGCGGCCGCTGTCCTTCGCGCAGCAGCGGCTGTGGTTCCTCGCGCGGCTGGAGCCCGAGGGCAGCGCATACAACGTGCCCTTCTTCTTCCACCTCGACGGGCCGCTGGACGTCCTGGCGCTGGAGGGCGCGCTGGACGCGCTCATCCAACGGCACGACGTCCTGCGGCTCACGTTCAGCGAGGACGCGGGCCAGCCGATGCAGCACGTCGTGGAGCACCGGCCGTTCAGGCTCGACCTGGAGTCCCTGGACGGGGACGCGCTGCTGCGCGCTCGCGCGGAGGCGGAGGCGCGGAAGCCCTTCGACCTGGAGCGGGGGCCCATGGTGCGCGCCACGCTGCTCCGCATGGCGCCGGAGCGGCACGCGCTGCTGCTCACGATGCACCACATCGTGTGTGACTTCGGGTCCATCAACATCCTGGTGCGCGAGCTGAAGGCCCTCTACACGGCGCGCCACCAGGGCGAGCCGCTGGACCTGCCGCCGCTGCCCGTGCAGTTCCCGGACTTCGCCGGGTGGCAGCGCCAGGTGATGGCGGGGGAGCCCCTGGAGGCCCAGCGCGCGTGGTGGAGACAGCACCTGGACGGCGCGCCGCCGCTCCTGGAGCTGCCCACGGATCGGCCGCGCCCCTCCGTGCAGACGTACCAGGGCCTCCAGCTTCCGGGCCCCCTGCCCGCCTCACTCCCCGCCGCCGTGCACTCGCTGGCGCGCGACGCGGGCGTCACTCCGTTCATGTTGCTGCTCGCGGGCTTCTACGCCCTGCTCGCGCGGCACAGCGGCCAGGACGACCTCGTCGTCGGCACGCCCATCGCGGGGCGTGGCCAGCGCGAGGTGGAGAACCTCATCGGCTTCTTCACCAACACCCTGGCCCTGCGCGTGGACGCCTCCGGCGCGGAGAGCTTCCGCACGCTCCTGGGCCGCGTGCGGGAGTCCTGCCTGGGCGCGTATGCCCATCAGGACATGCCCTTCGAGCAGCTCGTGGACGCGCTGGTCCCCACGCGCGACCCGGGCCGCTCGCCGCTGTTCCAGGTGATGTTCGTCTTCCAGAGCGGGGGCGCGGCCTGGGAGCTGCCCGGCCTCCGCGTCAGCCCCCTGACCTTCGAGCCGGGCATGGCGAAGTTCGACCTCACCCTCTTCGTGCGCGAGACGCCGGAGGGCTGGGGGACGCTCTGGGAGTACAACACCGCCCTCTTCGATGAGGCCACGGTGGCGCGGTTCGCGGACCACTACGCACGGCTGCTCGAAGGCGCGCTCGCGGCGCCGGACGCGCCCCTGCGCACCCTGCCCCTGCTCGCGGACGCGGAGCGGCGACAGCTGGCGGCGTGGGCGCTCCAGCCAGCGGCCTTTCCCGCCGTGCCGAACATCCACGCGTTCTTCGAGGCCACCGCCGCGCGCACACCCGACGCCGTCGCGGTGCGCTTCGGGGCGGCGACGCTCACCTACGGGGAGCTGGAGCGGCGCGCGAACCAGCTCGCGCATCACCTGCGCAAGCTCGGCGTGGGGACGGACGTCCGCGTGGGCATCCACCTGCGACGCTCGCTGGACCTGCCCGTGGCGGTGCTGGGCACGCTCAAGGCGGGAGGCGCCTACGTGCCGCTCGATCCGGCCTATCCACCGGAGCGGCTCGCCGCGATGCTCCAGACCTCGGGCGCGGCGGTGCTGCTCACCTCGCGCGAGCTGCGCGACGTGCTGGGGACCGGCGCGGCGCGGGTGTTGGAGCTGGACGCGCGGGCGGACGTCCTGGCCCGCGAACCCGACGCGCGGCCCGAGCCCCGGGGCGCCGCACAGGCGCTCGCCTACGTCATCTTCACCTCCGGCTCCACGGGGACGCCCAAGGGCATCGCGATGCACCACGAGGCGCTGGTGAACCTGCTGCACTGGCAGCTGGGGGACTCCGTGGCGCCCAAGGCGCGGACGCTCCAGTTCTCCGCGCTGAGCTTCGACGTGTCCTTCCAGGAGCTCTTCGCGACCTGGGCCGCGGGCGGTGAGCTGGTGCTCCTCACCGAGGAGCACCGCCGCGACGCCAGCCAGCTGCTGGCCCTGTTGAAGGGCGCGGACATCGAGCGGTTCTTCATGCCCTTCGTCGCGCTCCAGAACCTCGCGGAGGTGGCCGAGCGCGAAGGCACCTTCCCCACCCGCGTCCGGGAGCTCATGGTGGCGGGCGAGTCCCTGCGCATGACCCCGGCGCTCCGCCGCTTCATGAAGCGCACGGGCGCGGTGCTGCACAACCACTATGGCCCGTCCGAAGCGCACGCGGTGACGTCGCTCTCCCTGAAGGGCGACGCCGACGCGTGGCCGGCGCTGCCCTCCATCGGCCGGCCCCTGCCCAACGTGGCCGTGCACGTGCTGGACGCGAACCTCCAGCCGGTGCCCCGGGGCGTCACGGGCGAGCTGTACGTGGGCGGTGTCCAGGTCGGCCGTGGCTATCTGGACCAGCCCGGCCTCACCGCCGACCGCTTCCTCCCGGATCCGCACAGCCCCACGCCGGGAGGGCGGCTGTACCGCACGGGAGACTGGGCCCGGTATCTGCCAGACGGCACGCTGGAGTTCCTCGGCCGGCGCGACGCGCAGGTGAAGGTGCGCGGCTTCCGCATCGAGCTGGGCGAGCTTGAAGCCGCGCTGGCGCAGCACCCGTCGGTGCGCGGCTGCATCGTCGACGCGAGGGACGACGGCGGCGGCCAGAAGCGGCTGGTGGCCTGGGTGGTGGGCACCGGCGGGAAGTCCCCGGACGTCGGCGCGCTGCGGAGCTTCCTCCAGCAGCGGCTGCCGGAATACATGGTGCCCGCGCACTGGGTGGCGATGGAGCGGTTCCCGCTGATGCCCTCCGGCAAGGTGAACCGCAAGGCGCTGCCCGCGCCGGAGGGAGGCCGCGAGCCCACGCGAACGCTGGTGGGTCCCCGGACGCCCCTGGAGCTCCAGCTCGTGCGCATCTGGGAGGAGGTGCTGGGCGTGCATCCCATTGGCGTGCGCGACAACTTCTTCGAGCTGGGCGGGCACTCGCTGCTGACGCTGCGCGTGCAGTCGGCCATCCTCGCGCGGTTGGGCCGGACGGTTCCGGTGGCGGCGCTCTTCCAGAACACCACCGTGGAGCACCTCGCGGGCCTGCTCCGGGACGCGGCGCCCTGGACGCCGAGGGTCGCGCTCCAGAACGGCCACGAGGGCATGCGTCCCTTCTTCTGCGTCCACGCGGTGGGGGGCAACATCGTGCCCTACGCGGAGCTGGCCCGGGCGCTGGGACCGGAGCAGCCGTTCTACGGGCTCCAGGCCCGGGGCCTCGACGGCGAGGCGCCACCGTGTGACTCCATCCCGGAGATGGCGGCCCTGTACGTGCGCGCGGTGCGGGAGGTCCAGCCACACGGCCCGTACCTCCTGGGCGGCTGGTCCCTGGGAGGCAACGTGGCGTGGGAGATGGCCCACCAGCTGCGGCGCGAGGGGGAGACGGTCGCGCTGCTCGCGCTGCTCGACTCCTCCGCGAGCCTGCACTTCGGCAATCCGGACGACCTGAACGCGAAGGCGAGGCTGAGCGCGCTGTTCCTGGAGGACCTGCTGCGCGCGTCAGGGCAGCCGCTGCCGCCGAACGAAGGCCTCTCGCCGGGCCGGTGGATGGAGGTGCTGGAGGCGGCCAGCCAGCCGCTGTTCGCCGAGGAGCAGTCGCTGCGTCACCTGCGCCACGCGTTCGAGGTCCACCTGAACGCGGGCTGGGTCTACGAACCGCCGCCGACCACCGGCCCCTTCACGGTCTTCGAGGCGGAGGGCTCGCGCTGGGACCACGGCTGGGCCCCCTACGCGCCCGGCGGGCTGGACGCGCACACGGTGCCCGGGGACCACTACTCCTTCCTCAAGCCCCCCCACCTCCAGGTGCTGGCCGCGAAGCTGCGGGAAGCCATCGCGAAGGCGCAGGGCGCCCAGGGGCGCTGACGACGGGCGGACCGAAGCACGGTCTCACGCCCGCAAGTTCATCGAGCGCACGCGGCTGACGCTGCCAGGGTGGCGGGCCGCTCCCGAGCCGCGCAGGGAAGCCAAGGACTGGCAGCAAGCCGGTCCGAGGTCCCAGCCCCTCACGTGAGCCGTGCGCTCAGCCTGCGCGCCGCTTCAGCAGCACCGGCCGCCTCCAGCGCGATAGCGGGCCTGGAGGCGGTCGTTGAAGAACTCGGCATAGGTCATCACCGCGCGGTCGGGATGGTGCTGACGCATGTGGGCGACATAGGTGTCGTAGTCCGGCACGCCAATCATCGACCGCGCGGTGCGCACGGCCTGGCGCCAGCCGTGCTGGAGCGCCTGCGTGAGCGCGCGCCTCATGGCTTCACCGGGAAGGCGGTGGCCACGTAGGGCGTCTCGTGCGAGGTGGGCACCGGCGCGCGGCGGGCCCGGAGCGCGGCGCGCACGCCGAAGAGCACCGTCGCCACCACGACGATCATGAAGAACACGGTGAGGCCCGCATCCAGGGAGTCATTGCGGATGATGGCCTCCATCTCCTCCACGGACTTCGCCGGGGCGATGACGCGCCCCTCCGCCACCGCCTGGGAGAAGACCCGCGCGTGGGCCACGAAGCTCACGCGCACGTCGCCACCGAAGACCTTCTGGAAGCCGGCGGTGAGGGTGCACAGGACCAGCCACGCGGCGGGGATGCCGGGCACCCAGACGTAGCGCTCGCGCTTCATCTTCACCAGCGTCACGCAGCCCAGCGTCAGCGCCACCGCGGCGAGCATCTGGTTGGCGATGCCGAACAGCGGCCACAGCGTGTTGATACCGCCCAGCGGATCCACCACGCCCTGGTAGAGGAAGTAGCCCCAGGCGGCCACGCACAGCCCCGTGGCCAGCAGGTTCGCGCCCCAGGACTCGGTGCGCTTGAGCGGCGCGTACACCAGGCCCGCCAGCTCCTGAATCATGAAGCGCCCCACGCGCGTGCCGGCGTCCACGGTGGTGAGGATGAAGAGGGCCTCGAAGAGGATGGCGTAGTGGTACCAGAAGGCCATCATCCCCTGCCCGGACACCAGCCCGTGGAGGATCTGCGCCATGCCCACCGCCAGGGTGGGCGCGCCGCCCGCGCGGGACAGGATGGTCGTCTCACCGATGTCGCGCGCCGTCTGCTCCAGCACCTCCGGCGTGATGACGAAGCCCCACTGGCTGAGCGTCGCCGCCGCCTTCACCGCGTCCGAGCCGATGAGCGCCGCGGGCGAGTTCATCGCGAAGTAGACGCCCGGCTCCAGCACCGTCGCGGCGATGAGCGCCATGATGGCCACGAAGGCCTCCATCAGCATGGCGCCGTAGCCCACGAGCCGCGCGTCCCCTTCCGTGGCCAGCATCTTCGGCGTGGTGCCGGACGCGATGAGCGAGTGCCACCCGGACACCGCGCCGCACGCGATGGTGATGAAGAGGAACGGGAACAGGCCGCCGGAGAACACCGGCCCGGAGCCGTCCACGAACCGGGTCACCGCGGGCATGCGCATGTGCGGCGCCGCCAGCACGATGCCCACCGCCAGCAGCAGCACGGTGCCAATCTTGAGGAAGGTGGACAGGTAGTCGCGCGGCGCGAGCAGCAGCCACACCGGCAGCACCGCCGCGCAGAACCCGTAGCCGATGAGCAGCCACGCCAGCGTGCGGCTGTCGAAGGTGAACAGGGGGCCCCAGGTGGCGGACTCGGAGACCTGACCGCCCAGCCAGATGCTGAGCATCAGCAGCACGAAGCCGACGATGGACACCTCCAGCACCTTGCCGGGCCGCACGTAGCGCAGGTACAGGCCCATGGCCACCGCGATGGGGATGGTCATCGCCACGGTGAAGGTGCCCCAGGGGCTGTGCGTCAGCGCCTTCACCACCACCAGCGCCAGCACCGCGAGGATGATCATCATGATCATCAGCACGCCCACCATGGCCGTGACGCCCGCCGCGGGCCCCAGCTCCATGCGCACCATGTCGCCCAGCGACTTGCCGTCGCGGCGCACGGACAGGAACAGCGTCACGAAGTCCTGCACCGCGCCAGCCACCACCACGCCCGCGAGGATCCACAGCGTGCCGGGCAGGTAGCCCATCTGCGCGGCCAGCACCGGACCGACCAGGGGTCCCGCGCCCGCGATGGCGGCGAAGTGGTGACCGAACACGACCCAGCGGTCCGTGGGCACGTAGTCCAGGCCGTCGTTGCGGCGCTCTGCGGGGGTGGCGCGCGTGGGGTCCACCTGGAGCGCCTTCTCCGCGATGAACCGGCCGTAGAAGCGATAGCCCAACATGAAGACCGCGACCGAGGCGACCACCAGCCAGATGGCGCTGATGGACTCGCCCCGGTGCAGCGCGATCACGCCCAGGCAGAAGGCCCCCGCCAGCGCCAGGGCCACCCATCCCAACTTCCGAGCGACTCCACCCATGATGTCTCCCAGCAGCGGGCAGGCCACCCCTACCCCCGCGGGAGGTTTATAGCGCACGGCCCACGGCGCCCCGCTCCAGTCGCGGCCAGGGCGTCGGGGAGTGGAGGGGCCTGGGCCAGGCCGTGCGCCTCGTCCACGTGGGCCTGCGCGCCGCGCGCGCCGTGGCGGAAGACGAGCGCCGCGGAGGTCTCCGGAGCGTGGCGCTCGCACGGCCACGGCGGGCTGCCCACGGTGGAGCTGGAGGGCTCGCGGCTGCATGCGAACCAGCACCGGCCGCGCGTGCGCTGGAGGCTGCGCGCGTGCCTCCGGAGGCGAAGCCCACGCCGCGGAAGGCAGGCGGCCTGCCATGCCGACGCGGACCGCACGACCTACCTCTCCGGCGGAGCGCCTCACCACCGTCACCGAGGAGCACGCCCGATGCCGACCCGCTCCGCCACTCGACAGAACGTCACGCCCACGCGGCGCCTGAAGGACCCGAAGGGCGGCCTCACGGCGGCGGGCCGCGAGTGGCTCCACGAGAAGGAGGGCGCGAACCTCAAGCCCGGCGTGAGGGGCAAGGCGGACACGCCGGAGAAGCTGCGCCGCAAGGGCAGCTTCCTGCGCCGCCACTTCGCGCGCCCAGCGATGGCTCCCCGACCGCCCGGGGCTCGGTGCGTCAGCACCCGCTCAGGCTCGGGCGCCACGGTCTGCGGCATGGAGCCCGCCGTCGGCTCCGTCACGGTCGACGTCCCCGGGATGAGGCCACCGCCGCTGCCTCCGCCTTCATCCGCGCCGCCATTGCCGTTGAAGCCGTCCGCGCCCCGCCTGGGCGCTTCAGGCGCCCACCACCTCCGCCCGGGTGATGCGGTCCAACCGGAAGTGGCGCCGCTCGCCTGACGCGAGGTCCACCGCGTCCAGCCGCGTCTCGTGCCGGTCCATCACCACGGACTCGATGCGCACCTCGCGCACCGTCTCCAGGAAGTTGCCGTCCACGTAGGTGATGCGCAGCGGCTGCCGCTCGAACCACGCGCGCTCCAGTGCCTCGCGCACGGGCTTGCGCGTGGGCAGCGACGGCACGCCCAGGAACGTCAGCTCGCGCAGCCGCGCCAGCAGCTCCCGCTGCGCGGACGTGGACAGCGCCGCGCGCACCTTGTCCAGCGCCGACTCCAGCGTCCCCGTGAAGGGCAACAGCCGCATGTCGATGGCGAAGCGCCCCAGCGCCACCACCAGCGCCGCCTCGCGCGCGGTGAAGTTCACCGGCGGCAGGCTGTAGCCCCGGTCCAGCGCGTAGCCGCCGCCCCGGCCCCGCTCCGCGCCCACCGGCAGCGCCGCGGCGCGCAGCGCGTCCAGGTCCCGGTAGATGGTCCGCACCGTCACGCTGAAGCGCTCCGCCAGGACCTCCGCGGTGACGCCCGTGCGGCGGCCTCTCAGGTACTCCGCGAGTGCGAAGAGTCGCTCGGTGCGCTGCATGATGGTGAATCCTGACATACCGCTGTCAGCCAGGGGCCTCAAGCTGACAGCAGGCCCCCGCGATGCGAAGCCCTTCCGACAGCGCCCCGCCGCTCCTGTCCGCCCACCCTTGCGAAGCGGGCGCCCGCGCGCCTAAGAGCGGCCGGAGCAGTGCCCGCGCGAAGCACCTCCCGCCCCCTGAGCCCCCACCCATGGTCCCGCCGCCCCATCCGCTGGAGGACGAGTGGTTGTGGGGCTGGGACCCCACGCCGGGCATCGTGTCCGTCTGGGCGGAGCCGGACGGGCGCGCCTTCATCTGGAAGCGGCAGCCGGGCACGCACGCGCGCCTGCGCGAGGACGCGCGGTACCGCCCGTGGGTGCTGCTCGCGTCGCTCCAGGACCTGGAGCACCTGGGGAACGCGCTCAGGCCCGAGGGCCCGTCGCCCGCGCCGGGTGTGGTGACGTACCGGGAGCTGGAGGGCCCCGGCGCGCTGCGGTTCCTGGTCAGCGCGGACGACGGCCGCGCGCTCGCATCCGCGGTGCTCAAGGGCGCGTCGAAGCGGCTGGACCAGCGCGTGGGCCACCTGCGCGACCTGGGCCCGGCCGCCGCGCTGGTGCTGCCTCCGGAGGAGCAGTACCTGGTGGCCACCGGCCGCACGTACTTCCGCGACCTGGGCTTCGACGACCTGCGCCGGCTCCAGTTCGACCTGGAGACCACCGGGCTGGATCCATCGAAGGACCGCATCTTCCTCGTCGCGCTGAGGGACCCGGGCGGCCGCGCGGAGACGCTGGAGGTGACGGCGGACGGCGACGCGGGCGAGGCGGACCTCTTGCGCCGCCTCGTCGCGCGCGTCCGCGAGGCCGACCCGGACGTGGTGGAGAACCACAACCTGCACGGCTTCGACCTGCCCTTCCTGGACCAGCGCGCGAAGCGGCTGAACGTGCCGCTCGCGCTGGGCCGGGCGGGGCTGCCGGGCCTGCGCCACCGCCCGTCCGCGAGGGGCGCCGCGCTGAACCGGGGGCCCGGAGGCCGGGACGCGGACGCCATGCGCCGCGCGCGCTACACCGTGCCCGGCCGCGAGTTCATCGACACGCTGGACGCCGTGCGCCGCCACGACTTCGCCGCCCGGGACCTGCCCGGCCACGGCCTCAAGGCGGTGGCGCGGCACCTGGGCCTGTCCGGGCCGGACCGCGAGCTCATCCCCGGCGCGCGCGTGCACGAGGTCTTCCTGAAGGACCCCGAGCGCGTGCGCCGCTACGCGCGCGAGGACGTGACGGAGGCCGCGGGCCTGGCGCACCTGCTGGGCGGAGCGGCGTTCGCGCTCGCGCGCATGGCCCCCAGGCGCTACGAGCGGCTGGCGGACGCGGGCCCGGCGACGGGCGTGCTGGATCCGCTGCTGGTGCGCGCCTACCTGCGCTCGGGCGCGGCGCTGCCGGCCCATGAATCCGGCGACGGCACGTCCCACAGCGGCGCGGCGCTGCACCTGTTCGCCACCGGCGTCGCGCGCCACATCGTGAAGGCGGACGTGGCCAGCCTCTACCCGTCGCTCATGCGCCAGTACCGCATCGGCCCCAGGCGCGACCGGCTGAACGCGCTGCTCGCGCTGGTGGACCGGCTGGTGGATCAGCGCCTGGACGCGAAGGCCCAGGCGAAGAGGGCCCCGCCCGGCTCGCAGGAGCGCCACACGCACGAGGCGGTCTCCGCGGCGATGAAGATCCTCATCAACTCCGCCTACGGCTACCTGGGCGCGGTGGGCCTCACCCGCTTCTCGGACGTGCACGCCGCCAACGAGGTGACGCGGCGCGGACGCGAGCTGCTGGGCCTGATGTGCCGCGAGCTGGCGCACCGGGGCGTGACGCTGCTGGAGGCGGACACGGACGGCGTCTACTTCGCGGTGCCGGAGGACTGGACGGAGGCCGACGAGCGCCGCGTGGTGTCCGAGGTCGCCAGCCTGCTGCCGCCGCGCGTGAAGCTGGAGTTCGACGGGCGCTACGCCGCCATGCTGTCGCACGAGCCCAAGAACTACGCGCTCCAGCCGTACCACGGCCCGCTCCTCTTGCGCGGCGTGGCCTTCCGCTCCAGCCGCGCGGAGCCCTACGGAGAAGCCTTCCTGCGCCGCGCCCTCCAGCACCTGCTCGCAGGGGACGTGCGCGCCGTGCGCGACACCTACGTGGACGCGGTGATGGCGCTGCGCCGGCGGCAGGTGCCCACCTTCGAGGTCTCCGCGCAGGTGCGGCTGACCAAGTCCCCCTCGCAGTACCTGGCCACGCGCAAGCAGCGAAAGGAGCTGCCGTACGAAGCCCTGCTCTCGAACGGCCGCGAGCACTGGGCCCTGGGCGAGCGCGTGCGCATCTACCGCGCCACGGGCGGCCGCGCGGGCCTGCTCCCGGACGCGGACGCCGAGGACGGCGAGCCCGCCTCCCGCCCCGCCCGGGGTGCCCCCACGGACGATGACGCGCGCGACTACGACGTCGAATATTACGTGCGCCTGCTCAAGGACTCGTTCGCGGCCCGGCTCGCGCGGGGCCTCACGCCGGAGGACTTCGCCACCGTGTTCGCGGACCCCGACCAGCCCTCGCTCTTCACCCCGTCCCTGTCGGACGCGCGGCCCGTGCTCACCGTCGTGAGAGCGCCCCGAGGCCCGGAGTTCGGTGAGGACCCGCAAGTGGTTGGAGCCCCGCCCTTCTCAACCTGACTGGAACGCTGCCGTGTCCCGGTTCCTCCGAGAGTCGTGGGGAGGCCTCTGCTACGTTGCGTCAACCCTGATGGCCCCTTCGTTGACGAAGCGTCCCACGCCGCGCGCGCTGGTGGTTCCCGGCGCCGTGGCCCTGCTGCTCCTGCTCCCCTGGCTCATCTATTGGAGCGCGATCATCCACCGGTATGGCCTGCGGGATGACTACGCCATCCTCCGCGAGGCGCGCGAGGAGCCGGGGAAGATCCTCCGCGTCTGCGCCTCGCAGGGCCGGCCGCTCTACGGCTGGATGCTGGAGGCGTCCGCGAAGGCGGCGGGCGGCATCGACGGGCTGATGGGGCTGCGCCTGCTGGGCGTCGCCGGGCTGGGCGTGCTCGCGGCGGCGGTGTTCCTGCTGCTGCGCAGGGAGGGCTGGCGGCCGGGCTCCGCCGCGCTGCTGGCGGGGTTCCTCACGGTGACGCCGTCCGCGCAGGTCATCGCCAACTGGAGCATCTGCTGGCCGCAGGCGGTGGCGCTGATGCTGGGCCTGGGCGCGTTCACCCTCGCCCGCCGCGCCATGGGCCCGCCCGGAGCGTCCGCGCCCGTGCGGTGGCCCTCCGCGCTGGCCGCGGTGGGGGCCATGGCCACCGCGACGCTCATCTATCAGGTGAGCGGGCTGTTCTCCGCGGTGCTGCTGGCGGCGTCGCTGGTGGTGCACCGCGACGTGTCGCTGAAGGACACCGCGCGCTGGATGCTCAAGCACCTGCTGGTGATGGGCGCGGGCCTGGCGCTCGCGTACGCCGTCACGCAGGTGCTGTTCAAGGCGGGCGTCTTCCCGCCCTCGCCCCGGCTCACCTTCGAGAAGCACTGGGTGGACAAGACCGTCTGGGCGCTCACGCACGTGTTCCCCAACGCGCTCGCGCTGTCGGCGCTCAACGAGGCGCCGGTGGGCGACATGGACGGCTACTGGGCCATGGTGGCGCTGACGCTGACGCTGCTGGGCGTGGGCGTCGCGGTGGAGGGGCGCCGCTCCGGGCTGGGCGGCGTGGGGCGCTGGCTCCTGGCGCTGGTGACGCTGTCGGGCGCGGCGTACTCGGTGAGCTTCCTCGCCGGGGAGCGGTGGCCCACCTACCGCACGCTCAACGCGCTCACCGGCGTGTGGGCCGTGTTCTTCGCCGCGTCGCTGGTGAACCTGGGCACCATCTGGCCGAAGCACGGCCCGCGCGTGGCCACGGGCCTGCTCACCGTGTTCGTGGCCTTCAGCGCCTTCCTCGCGCACGAGCAGTCGCTGGAGCTGTTCGCCCTGCCCCAGGGCCGGGAGCTGGCGGTGATGGAGCGGGGCGCGAGCCTCGTCGTCCCGGACCGCAAGCCGCGCGTCTTCGTCCTCACCGCGAAGCAGGCGGACTCCACCGCGCCCTTCCACTACCTGGACGAGTTCGGCTCCGTCTCCGTGGACGCGGAGTGGGTGGCCAAGGAGATGCTCAAGGCCCTGGTGAAGGAGCGCTTCCCCCGCGAGCGCGACGTGAGCGGCCTCTACCGCTTCGCCGCCGGCCCCGTCGCCCCCGAGCCGCGCAACTACGACATCCTCATCGACATGCGCCGCCAGCACGTGAGCGCCGCGAGCCCCATCCTCCAGAAGCCCCGCTAGCCCGCCGCGAAAAGCCATCCGGGGAAGCCCTGATGCGTGCGCCGGGCTCCCACCCGGTTTTCCGGGGAGATTGACGAGGTGCGGGCCTCCCGCGGCGCGTCGTGCAGGTTGCGCCCCACCGGACGCGCGAATCCGGGTAATGAATCAGCGGGTGAGGTCCTCGGTTCATCCGGCCCCGGGAGATGCACGCTGATGGACGGTGAGCGTCCGGTTCGGCACGACTGGGTATACCTGCGCGCCGGCTGGGCGGAGGCCCTGCGTTCCCCGCTGGCCCCGGACGTGCTCGAGCAGGTGACGGCGTGGCGGGAGCAGGGCCGGCCCTTCGCCGTCGCCCGCCAGGAGCTGGAGGACCCGGAGGACGCGCTGCGGCTGGGGCTCACCCTGCCCGACCGCCGCCACCGCCACCTGTCGCTGCACGTGGCCCTGGCCGCCGTGGAGCGCCGCCTGCCCCCGCCCACGGCGCAGGAGGCGCGCGCCACGGCCCCCGCGGCCTGGGGGCCCGCCCTGGACGACGTCATCGCCCTGGGCGCCGCGCTGGACCTGACGGTGGGCGTCTTCGGCTCGCTGGCGTGGCAGCACCGCTCGGGCGTGCCCTTCGTCCGGCCGCTGTCGGACCTGGACCTGCTGTTCGCCCCTGCGCGCTGGTCCGACGTGGAGCGGCTCCTGTTCGGGCTGGAGGCGGTGTCGCGGCGCCACTCGGTGGTGCGGCTGGACGGCGAGGTGCTGCTGCCGGACGGCGGCGCCGTGTCCTGGCGCGAGCTCGCGCTCGAGCCCGAGCGCATCTGGGTCACCGGCCCGCGCGGCGCCAGCCCCCGCACGCTCCGCGAGCTGCGCGCGCTCTTCCCCGCCGAGCCCTGAAGCACGCGCGACCCGCGCGCGCCGCGTGAATACGCGCGCCCGTGGACGCGTCTCGCAGCACGCGGGCGCACCCCGCCTCCACCGCCCATTTCAGATGACTCGCCGGGTTTCTCACGCCCCGGCGCGCCGCTCCCCTGGACAAACCTGCAAGAACGTGAAGGCCGAGGCCGTGTTGCGTCGTCCACCAGCAAGAACAGGGAGTTGTGGAAGCCGCCGAGCAGGCGGAGCGGCGAGCTCCTGGCGCCCGCCCCGCCTGGGGAGTCCGCCCAATTGTCACCCTGTGGATGCTTTGGTAAAGGTTGTCTTTGGGGGCGCCTGGGGCCTCTCCGTCACCATGATGGGATTCTCCGTACAGCGCTGGGCCGCGTGGGCCCCCGGGCTCATCCACCCTTCTTCCTGGGAAACGTGGCTCGCGACTCCGCACGCGCTCCCCGCCGAAGGCACGCCCGCGCTCGCGGCGATGCCGGCGATGATGCGTCGCCGCGTGGACCGGCTGGGTCGCATCGCGCTCCAGGCCGCCTATGACGCGCACGTGGACGCGCCGGACGCGCCCGTCGTCTTCGCGTCGCGGTATGGCGACCTCGGGCGCTCGGTGGAGCTGCTCACCCAGCTGGCGCGCGCGGAGCCGCTGTCGCCCACCTCCTTCAGCCTGTCGGTGCACAACGCCATCGGCGCGCTCTACTCCATCGCGCGCGGGGACACGTCCGCGTACGCCGCCGTCGCCGCGGGGGAGGAGACGGTGGAGGCGGCGTTCACGGAGGCGTGCGGCCTGCTGTCCGACGGCGCCCCCCGCGTGATGGTGGTCGTCTACGACGAGCCCGTGCCCGCGCCGTGGGAACACTTCTCCCGGGACGTGGCGTTTCCCCATGCATGGGCCTGTCTCCTCTCGGCCAGCACCGGCGCGGACGCCATCCACCTGGACTGCGCGGCCAGCGCCCCGGACGCGAGCCCGGACGCAGCGGACCTCCCGGTGGACCTCCGCGCCCTGCGCTTCCTCGTCTCCGGCGCCTCCCGGTGGGAGCACGCGACGGGCGGCCGCCGCTGGCGGTGGGCGCGCCATGCTTGAGCGGCTCGACCGGCCGTGGCGCATCTTCGCCACCGGGCTGTCCTTCGCCACCTTCGGGCTGGGGGGCCTGGCGCTGCGCCTCCTCTACTTCCCGCTGCTCGCGCTCTTCGTGCGCGACCCGGAGCGGCAGCAGCGGCTGGCGCGGCTCGCGGTGCACCACACGTTCCGCTTCTTCATCGGGTACATGCGCTTCCTGGGCGTGCTCACCTACGAGCTGGAGGGCGTGGAGAAGCTGTCGCGCTCCGGGCTGCTCATCCTGGCCAACCACCCGTCGCTCATCGACGTGGTGTTCCTCATCTCGCTGGTCCCCAACGCGGACTGCGTGGTGAAGGCGAGCCTGGCGAACAACCCCTTCACGCGCGGCCCCATCCGCGCGGCGCGCTACCAGTGCAACGACTCCGGGCCCGGGCTCGTCCAGGACTGCATCGCGTCCGTGAAGGCCGGCAACAACCTCATCATCTTCCCGGAGGGCTCGCGCACGCCGCTCGACGGGACCATGCAGCTTCAGCGCGGCGCCGCCAACATCGCGGTGCGGGGCCCGTGTGACATCACGCCGGTCATCATCCGCTGCGTGCCCCGGGGCCTCGCCAAGGGCGTGCCCTGGTGGCGGGTGCCGGAGAAGGCCATGCACTACGTCATCCGCGTGGAGGATGACATCCATGTGTCGTCCGAGGACGTGGACGCGGGCGAGGCGGCCAGGGCCGCGCGCCAGCTCACCACCCGCCTGCACGACCACTTTCGAAGGGGGAGCCAGGGACATGTTGGAGCTTGAGCAGGAGATCAAACGTCTGGTCATCGAGACGTTGAACCTCGAGGACGTCACGCCGGACGACATCGATCCGGCGGCGCCGCTGTTCGTCGAGGGGCTGGGGCTGGACTCCATTGACGCCCTGGAGCTCGGCCTCGCGCTGCAGAAGTCCTATGGCGTCGCGCTGGCGAGCGACTCCAAGGAGAACCGCCGCCACTTCGCCAGCGTTCGGGCGCTCGCGGACTTCGTCAGCACCCACCGCACCCGCTCCTGAGTCGCCCCTTCAAAACCCAAGCGAGGAACCCCCATGACCAAGCACGAGCTGTTCGAGCGCCTGAGCGCCATCCTCCAGGAAACCTTCGACATCGAGCCGTCCCGCATCATCCCGGAGGCGCGGCTGCACGACGACCTCGACATCGACAGCATCGACGCCATCGACCTGCTGGTGCGCCTGAAGCCGGTGACGGGCCAGCGCGTCCCTCCGGAGGTCTTCCGCTCCGTTCGGACCATCCAGGACGTGGTGGACGCGCTGTACGGCCTGCTCGGCAGCGACTCCGCGGCGGCGTGAAGCGTCTTCGCCCGGTGCTGTTGGGGCTCTTGAGCCTCGCCTACCCGCCGCTCGTCTATCTGGGCCTGGGCCACTTCGAGCCCCGCTGGATGGCGCTGCCCCTGGCGGCCATGGCGGTGGTGCGCGCGGTGGCCACGCGGGAGAAGGTGTGGCTCGCGGCCGCGGTGGGCGCCCTGGTGCTCGCGGGCTCCAGCATGCTGGGCAACAACGCGCTGCCCCTGAAGCTCTACCCGGTGCTGGTGAACGGCGTGCTCCTCGCGGTCTTCGCCACCAGCCTGGCCTGGCCGCCCAGCGTGATCGAGCGGCTGGCGCGGCTCCGGGAGAAGGACCTGCCGCCGTCGGGCGTGGCGTACACGCGCCGGGTGACGCAGGTGTGGTGCGGCTTCTTCGTGCTCAACGGCGCGCTCGCGTGCGCCACGGCGCTCTTCGCGAGCGACGCGACCTGGGCGCTCTACAACGGCCTCATCGCCTACGGCCTCATGGGCCTCCTGTTCGCGGGCGAGTGGGTGGTGCGGCAGCGGGTGCGCGCACGGCACGCCCATGGCTGAGCCGCTCGCGCTCGAAACCCTCCTCGTCCACGGCCGACCCGCTGGGCACCCCGTGGCCCGGGGCGAGGACGGCGTGCGGGACTTCGGTGCGTTCCGCGCCCGGGTCGCCGGCTGGCGCGCGACCTTCGCGGCGCACGGCGGCCGGCGCTTCGCCCTCTTCACCGAGGACGCCTTCGACTTCGCCACCGCGCTGCTGGGCGCCTGGCACGCGGGCGCGTGCGTCTACCTGCCCGCGGACGCGCGCCCCGCCACGCTGGACGCGCTGCGGGCCCACGTGGACGGCTTCGCGGGCCGGGCCCCCCAGGGCCTGCCGCTGCTCGCGCCCGCGGGGAACGAGGACGGGGCGCCCGCCGCGTTCCAGGCGCTGTCGCCGGGGCTGGCCGCGCTGGTCGTCTACACGTCCGGCTCCAGCGGCGAGCCCACCGCCATCCCCAAGCGCCTGTCGCAGCTGTCCAGCGAGGTGGCCACGCTGGGCCGGCTGTTCGACGCGGACGCGGGCGACGCGCCGGTGCTGGCCACCGTGTCGCACCAGCACATCTATGGCCTGCTGTTCCGGGTGCTGTGGCCGCTGACGTCGGGCCGTCCGTTCGACGCGCACGTCCTGCCCTACCCGGAGGACATCCTGGCCGCGCTCCAGGCCGGCCCCTCCTTGCTGGTGGCGAGCCCCGCGCACCTGAAGCGCCTGCCCGCGACGCTGGCCTGGGCCTCCGCGCGCGCGAACCTGCGCGGGCTGTTCTCCTCCGGCGGGCCGCTGACGCCCGAGGCGCTCCAGGCCTGCCGCGACCTGCTGGGCCGGGCGCCGGTGGAGGTGTACGGCAGCTCGGAGACGGGCGGCGTCGCGTGGCGCCGGCGGGACACGGACGAGCTCGCGGCCTGGCGGACGATGCCGGGCGTGGAGGTGCGCGCGGACGAGGACGCGCTCCGGGTCCGCTCGCCGCACCTGGACCTGCCCGCGGGCGAGTGGTTCACCACCGAGGACCGCGCGCGGCCCGTGGCCGGCGGCTTCGAGCTGTTGGGGCGCCGCGACCGGCTGCTCAAGCTGGAGGAGAAGCGCGTGTCGCTCTCCGCCATGGAGCGCGCGCTGGTGGCCGGGGGCCTCTTGCGCGAGGCGCGGGTGCTGCCCCTCCAGGAGGGGCACCGGGTCATCCTGGCGGTGGTGGGCGTGCCGGACGCGGATGGCTGGCGGCTCCAGGAGTCGGGGGGCAGGCGGTCCCTGAGCCAGGCCCTGCGCGAGAAGCTGGCCCCGCATTTCGAGCCCAGTGCCTTGCCGCGCCGGTTCCGGTATCTGGAGGCCATGCCGGTCAACTCCCAGGGCAAAGCCACCGAGGCGGCGCTCACCGCCCTCTTCGACCCGAAGCGCCCCCCGTTCCGCGTGCTGGAGCGCTCCAGCGACCGCGCGCTCCTGGCGGTCGAGGTCCCCGCGAACTCGCCGTACTTCGACGGGCACTTCCCGGGCTCGCCCATCCTGCCCGGCGTCGTGCAGTTGGAGTGGGCGCTGCTGCTGGGCCGCGAGCACTTCGCGCTGCCGCCGGACTTCCTGCGGCTGGAGACGCTGAAGTTCCAGCAGATCATCGCGCCCGGCGCGCGGCTGACGCTGGAGCTCACCTGGGCGAAGGAGTCCGGGCGGCTGGGGTTCAAGTTGACGTCGGCCGTGGGCGCGCACGCCAGCGGCCGCATCGTGTTGGGGGGAGGGGCGGGATGAAGGTCTGCGCGGTGATTCCGGTCTACAACCACGGCGAGGCCGTGGGCGCGGTGGTGAAGGCCGTCCGCGGCCACGGGCTGCCCTGCGTGCTGGTGGACGACGGCAGCGAGCCCGGCTGCGCGGCGGTGCTGGACGGCCTGGCGCGCGAGGACAGCGAGCACGTGGAGGTGGTCCGCCTGCCCCGGAACGAGGGAAAGGGCGGCGCGATGATGGCGGGCCTGCGCGCGGCCCGCTCCCGGGGCTACAGCCACGCGCTGCAGATCGACGCGGACGGCCAGCACGACGCCAACGACATCCCCCGCTTCCTGGCGCTGGCGGAGGCGCAGCCGGACGCGCTGGTGTGCGGCACGCCCGTCTACGACGAGTCCGTGCCCAAGGGCCGGCTCTACGGCCGCTACGCCACGCACATCTGGGTGTGGATCAACACGCTGTCGTTCGCCATCCGCGACTCCATGTGCGGCTTCCGCGTGTATCCGCTCGAGCCCACCGTGGCGCTCATCGACTCGGTGCGGATCGGCAAGCGGATGGACTTCGACGTGGAGGTGCTGGTGCGCCTGTTCTGGCGCGGCATGCGCATCCTCAACCAGCCCACCCAGGTGCGCTACCCCACCGACGGCATCTCCCACTTCGACGTGCTCTGGGACAACGTGCGCATCTCCGGCATGCACGCCCGGCTCTTCTTCGGGATGCTGGGACGGCTGCCCGTGCTGCTCTGGCGCAAGGTGGCCGGATGAAGCCCCGCCATTGGGCGGAGATGGGAGAGACCACCTTCGTCGCGGGCATCTGGATCCTCTATTGGATCCACCGCCTGCTGGGCCGCTGGCCCTTCCGCGTCTGCCTCTACCCGGTGGTGCTGGTGAACTGGCTGCGGCGGCCCGCGCTGCGCCAGGCCTCGCGCCAGTACCTGGAGCGGATGCAGGCCGCCACCGGGGCCCTGGGACACGCGCCCCGCTGGCGCGACAGCGTGCGCCACGTGCTGATGTTCGCGGAGACCCTGCTGGACAAGCTGCTCGCGGTGAGCGGGCGCTACCGCTTCGAGAGCGTCCGCACGGAGGGCCGCGAGGAGTTCTACCAGGTCGCGGCGTCGGGCCGGGGCGGCGTCATCGTCACCGCGCACATGGGCTGCCTGGAGCTGTGCCGCACCATGGCGGAGCGCCGGGGCGAGGTGAAGCTCAACATCCTGGTGCACACCCTGCACGCGGAGCAGTTCAACCGCCTGCTCAAGCGGCTCCACCCGGAGAGCGGCTTCCGGCTGATGGAGGTGACGGACCTGGGCCCGGCCACCGCCGTCGCGCTGAACGAGCGCGTGGAGGCCGGCGAGTTCGTGGTCATCGCGGGCGACCGCATCCCGGTGAATTCCGCGCAGACCGTCCGCGTCGACTTCCTCGGCCACCCGGCGCCATTCCCGGTAGGCCCCTACGTGCTGGCGGCGCTGCTCAAGTGTCCGCTCTACCTGCTGGGCTGCATCCATGAGGGCCAGGGCTACACCATCCACTTCGAGCGCCTCTTCGAGCGCGTCGTGCTGCCCCGGGGCAGGCGCGAGGAGGCCCTCACCGACTGCGCCCGCCACTACGCGGGCCGGGTGACGGCGCTGCTCGAGCGCGCGCCCTACGACTGGTTCAACTTCTTTCCCTTCTGGGATCAGGTGCATGTCTCCGCGAAGCCCCCAACCTTCTGACACCCCGGTCCGCTTCGACGGCGGGCGGCTGACGCTCGAGGACGTGGGCGCCCTGTCGCGCCGCGAGCGGCCGGTGGAGCTGGGCACCGCCCCGGCCTTCCGCCAGCGCATCGCCAGGGGCGCCGCGTTCCTGGACCGGCTGCTGGCGGAGGACGGCGTCATCTACGGCGTCACCACCGGCTACGGCGACTCGGTGACGGTGTCCATCCCGCCCGCGCTCGTCGCGGAGCTGCCCCACCACCTCTACACGTACCACGGCATCGGCGCGGGCCGGTTCCTCACCCCGGAGGAGACGCGCGCGGTGCTGGCCACGCGGCTGGCGTCCCTGTCGCAGGGCTTCTCCGGCGTGGGCGTGGCGCTGCTCACCCAGCTGGAGCTGCTGCTCAAGCACGACGTGCTGCCCCTGATTCCAGCCGAGGGCTCCGTGGGCGCGTCCGGCGACCTCACGCCCCTGTCCTACGTGGCGGCGGTGCTGTGCGGCGAGCGCGACGTGTGGCACCAGGGTGCGCGCAAGCCCGCGGCCCGGGTGCTGGAGGAGCTGGGCATCTCCCCCCTCAAGCTGCGGCCGAAGGAGGGCCTGGCCATCATGAACGGCACCGCCGTGATGACGGCCCTGGCGTGCCTGGCGTGGGAGCGGGCGGAGTACCTGTCGCGGCTCGCCACGCGGCTCACCGCCTTCAACGTCCTGGCGAGCGCCGGCAACGCGCACCACTTCGACGAGACGCTCTTCGCGGCGAAGCCCCACGCCGGCCAGCAGCGCGTGGCGGCCCGCCTGCGCGCGGACCTGGTCTCGGACCGCCCCGCGCGCAACGAGCAGCGGCTCCAGGACCGGTACTCGCTGCGGTGCGCGCCGCACGTCATCGGCGTGCTGGAGGACGCGCTGCCCTACTTCCGCACGCTCATCGAGAACGAGCTCAACAGCGCCAACGACAACCCGCTCATCGACCCGGACGGCGAGCGGGTGCTGCACGGCGGCCACTTCTACGGCGGCCACATCGCCTTCGCCATGGACGGGCTGAAGACCGCGGTGGCCAACGTGGCGGACCTGCTGGACCGGCAGCTGGCGCTCCTGGTGGACCCGCGCTTCAACCACGGGCTGCCCGCGAACCTCTCCGCGTCCACCGGCGCCCGCGCGGCCATCAACCACGGCCTCAAGGCGGCGCAGATCAGCGTCTCCGCGTGGACCGCGGAGGCGCTGAAGCAGACGCTGCCCGCGTCCGTCTTCTCCCGCTCCACCGAGTGCCACAACCAGGACAAGGTGAGCATGGGCACCATCGCCGCGCGCGACTGCCTGCGCGTGCTGGAGCTGACGGAGCAGGTGGCCGCGGCGATGCTCATCGCGGCGCGCCAGGGCGTCACCCTGCGCCAGCGCCTGGACGCGGACGCGAAGCCCGGCCCCGCCCTGGCGGAGATGCACGCGGACCTGGAGGCGCGCATCCCCCTGCTGGTGGAGGACCGGGCGCTGGACGGCGAGCTGCAGGAGCTCCTCACCGCCATCCGCCGCCGGGACTGGAGGCTCCATGAAGCCTGACCTGAGCTGCGAGCTGGCGATAGAGCCGCCGTTCCACGACCTCGACATGATGGAGATCGTCTGGCACGGCCACTACGTGAAGTACCTGGAGCTGGCGCGCGCCGTCCTCCTGCGCAGGCACGACTATGACTGGCCGCAGATGCGCGAGTCCGGGTACGGCTGGCCCGTGGTGGAGATGAAGCTCAAGTACGTCGCCCCCATCTCCTACAAGCAGCGCATCATCGTGCGCGCCGAGATCACCGAGTGGGAGAACCGGCTGCGCTTCGACTACCTGCTGCGCGACGCGGACACGGGGCGCAAGGTGAACCAGGCCCACACCATCCAGGTCGCGGTCTCCTTGAAGACGGGCGAGATGCAGTACGTCTGCCCGGAAGTCCTCTGGAAGAAGCTGGGAGTGTGGCCGGAATGAAGCCCTTGCTCGTGTTGATGGTGTCGCTGCTGTCCCTGAGCGCCCACGCGGCGGACCTGGTGAAGGACGTGCGCGCGCGGCTGGTGGACGCGCCGCTGGTGCGCGGCCAGTTCGAACAGAAGAAGACCGTGGCGGGCTTCAAGAAGCCGCTGGTGTCCAGGGGGGACTTCCTCCTGGCCCGCGACCAGGGCGTGCTGTGGAACACGCGCACGCCCTTCGCCTCCACGCTGACCGTCACGCGCAAGTCGCTGAGCGCGCAGCAGGGCACGGGCGGCGCGGCCTACCACCTGGACTCCGCCAAGGAGCCCGCGCTGGCGGCGGTGAACGAGCTGCTCTTCGCGCTCCTGTCCGGCGACATCGCGGCGCTCCAGAAGCGCTTCACGGTGGAGGGCGCGCTGGTGGGCGACAAGGGCTGGAAGCTGGATTTGACGCCCACGGACGCGGGGCTCGCGCGCGTCTTCAAGCACATCCACCTGGAGGGGGACGGGTACGTGCGGCAGGTGCGGCTGGACGAGACGCGCGGCGACAGCAGCGTCATCTCGTTCGAGCAGCTGGCGCAGACGCCCCCCCCCGATGCGACGGAAGCCGAACGCCTTGGCCAATAAGCTGGCAATCCTGTGGGCGCTGGTGGTGCTCGCCGTCGGCGTGCACCAGGTGCGGTTCTGGCGCTCGGCGAGCCTGGACACGGACGTGCTCGCGCTCCTCCCGGAGGACGAGCAGGCGCCGGAGGTGGACGCCGCCACGCGCAAGCTCGCGGACGAGGCCGGCCGGCAGCTGGTGCTGCTGGTGGGGGCCCAGGACTGGCCGTCCGCCCAGAAGGCCGCGGACGAGGCCTCGCGCGCGCTGTCGGAGTCCTCCGACCTGCTGGAGCCGGCGGTGGTGGACACCTCCACGCTGGAGAAGGCGGTGGAGTTCTACCGCCCCTACCGCGACCGGCTGCTCACGCCCGCGCAGCGCCAGTGGCTGGCGAAGGCCACGCCGGACGAGCTGGGCGGCACGGCGCTGATGAAGCTGTACCAGCCCGCGGGCGCGCAGCTGACGGACTGGAACGCGGATCCGCTGGGCCTGTGGCAGGACTGGTGGCAGGCCCGCGCCGCGGAGACCTCCGCCCGGCCCCGCGACGGACGGATGTGGCTGTCCGGCGAGGGGCGCGAGTGGGTGCTCCTCATGTGGAAGAGCAAGGTGTCCGCCTTCGCGCTGGGGGACGGCTCGCGCATCACCGCCGCGGTGGAGCGGACGCGCGCGCGGGTGGAGGCCGCGGTGCCCGGCGGACGGCTGGTGGCCGCGGGCGTGCCGCTGTACGCGGAGGCCGCCGCCGCGCAGGCCAGCTGGGAGATGTCCACCATCGGCTTCGGGTCGCTGGCGGCGGTGCTCCTCCTGGTGTGGCTCACCTTCCGCTCGCTGCGGCCCATCCTCCTCGTGGGCGTGTCGCTCACGCTGGGCTGCGCGGTGGCGCTCACCGTCACCGCGCTCGTCTTCGACCGGGTGCACCTGCTCACGCTCGTCTTCGGCTCCAGCCTGGTGGGCGTGGCGGAGGACTACGGCTTCCACTACTTCGCCGCGCGCCAGGGCAAGGCCCCGTCGGAGCGCGGCCGGGTGATGCGCTCGCTGCTGCCCGGCATGGTGCTCGCGCTCGTCACCAGCGTGGTGGCGTACCTGGCGCTGGGGGTCGCGCCCTTCCCGGGCCTGCGGCAGATGGCGGTGTTCTCCGCCGCCGGCCTCACCGGCGCGTTCCTCACCGTGGTGTTCTGGTTCCCCTCGATGGACACCGGCGCGCTGCCCATCACCTCCTTCGCGGAGCGCTTCTCCGCGTCCATCACCCGCTGGCCGCGCGTCGCGTCCACGCCGGCCTGGTGGGCGTCCGGCGCGCTCCTCACGGTGCTGGTGGCCGTGGGCATCTGGAAGCTGGAGCCCCGGGACGACCTGCGCCAGCTGCAGGGCGCGCCCGCGAACCTCATCGCGGATCAGCGCGAGCTGGGGCGCCTGCTGGGCCTGCCCAGCCCCGCGCAGTTCTTCCTGGTGCAGGGCGACAGCGACGAGCAGGTGCTCGAGCGCGAGGCCACGCTGAAGACGAAGCTGGACACGCTGGTCGCGGAGAAGGTCTTCGCGGGCTACCGCGCCGTGTCCGACTGGCTCCCGTCCGAGGCGCAGCAGCGCGAGGACGCCGCCCTGAGCGCCCGCGCGGAGGCCCAGGCCGTCGCCGCCGTCAGCGCGTCCACCGGGGAGGCCCCCACGCGCGCCGCGTTCTCGCCGGAGCCGCTCACGGCCGCGCGGTTCCTGGCCGGCCCCGCCGCCAGCGCCATCCGGCAGCAGTGGCTGGGGACGCTGGGCAAGGCGCAGTACAGCGTCCTCATGCTCCGCGGCCTCAACGACCCCAAGGTGCTGCCGCGCCTGGAGGAGGTGGCGAAGGGCCTGGAGGGCGTGCGCTGGGTGGACAAGACGGCGGAGATCTCCGGCCTGCTCACCCGCTACCGCCGCATCATGGGCTGGCTCATCGTCGCGGGCTACGTCGCGGTGCTGCTCACGCTGGTGGCCCGCTTCGGGCGCGAGGCGTGGCGCGCGTGGATCCCGTCCGTGATGGGCACGCTCCTGACGCTCGCCATCTTCGGGTGGGCGGGCGCGCCGCTGCAGCTCTTCACCGTGCTCGGGCTGGTGCTGCTGCTGGGCATGGGCGTGGACTACGGCATCTTCCTCCTGGAGCACCCCGGCGACGGCTCCGCGTGGCTCGCGGTGGCGCTGGCCGGCGTGAGCACGCTGCTGTCCTTCGGGCTGCTGGGCCTGTCCGCCACGCCCGCGCTGCGCTCCTTCGGCCTCGCCATGCTGCTGGGCGAGGTCACCATCTGGATCATCACCCCTTGCTTCCGTCTTCCACCCGGGAAAGCCACACATTGAAAACCGAATCAGCGGACATCCTCATCATCGGCGCGGGCCCCGCGGGCTCCGTCGCGGCGGGCCTCCTTCGCAAGCAGGGCCGTGACGTGCTCGTCCTGGAGCGCGAGCAGTTCCCGCGCTTCTCCATTGGCGAGAGCCTGCTGCCGCAGAGCATGGAGTACATCCAGGAGGCCGGCTTCCTCCAGGACGTGGTGGAGGCGGGCTTCCAGTACAAGAACGGCGCCGCCTTCGAGCGCGCCGGCAAGTACACGGACTTCGACTTCCGCGAGAAGTTCAGCCCGGGTTGGGCCACCACCTACCAGGTGCAGCGCGCCCACTTCGACCACCTCCTGGCCAGGGCCGCGGAGCGCAAGGGCGCCACCGTGCGCTTCCGCCACGAGGTGCTGACCGTGGACGTCTCCGGCGCGCAGCCGGAGGTGACGGCGCGCTCCCCCGAAGGCGAGACGTACCGCGTGAAGGCGCGCTTCCTCCTGGACGCGAGCGGCTTCGGCCGCGTGCTGCCCCGCATGCTGAACCTGGAGACCCCGTCCCACTTCCCCGTGCGCGGCGCCATCTTCACGCACGTGGAGGACCGCATCCCGCCCGGCGCCTTCGACCGGAACAAGATCCGCGTCACGACGCACCCGGAGCACGTGGACGTCTGGTTCTGGACCATCCCCTTCTCCGGCGGCCGCTGCTCGCTGGGCGTGGTGGCGAAGAAGGAGTTCCTGGACCGGTACACCGGCACGGACACGGAGCGGCTCCAGGCCATCGTGAGGGAGACGCCGTCGCTCCAGAGCCTCCTCAAGGACGCGGTCTGGGACACGCCCACGCGCAAGCTCTCCGGCTACGCGGCCAACGTGAAGTCGCTGTGGGGCCCGGGCTTCGCGCTCCTGGGCAACGCGGGGGAGTTCCTGGACCCGGTGTTCTCCTCGGGCGTCACCATCGCCTTCAAGTCCGCGAGCCTCGCCTCGGCCTGCATCGCCCGGGCGTTCGCCGGGGAGCCGGTGGACTGGGAGAACGAGTACGCGAAGCCGCTCAAGGCGGGCGTGGACACCTTCCGCACCTTCGTGGAGTCCTGGTACGAGGGCGGCTTCCAGGACATCATCTTCCACCCGAACCCGTCGGAGGACGTGCGCCGGATGATCTCCGCCATCCTCGCCGGCTACGCGTGGGACACGAACAACCCCTACGTGGCGGACAGCAAGCGGCGCCTGGCCGTCCTCGAGGCCCTGTGCGCGGCCTGATCCCCGCCCTGCTCGTCGCGGGGCTCGTGGCCTGCACCACCGCGCCCCGGCCCCGTCCTTCCGCCCCCGGCGAGCCGCTGCCGGAGCTGCGCCTGCCCCCCGCCGCCCTCGGGGCGTCCGTGAGCCTGGCGCAGCAGCTGGTGTTCGCGCACGAGCAGGACCCCGGCGGCCCGCGCTCCCTGGAGGCCCTCCTGGAGGTGGATCCAGCCCAGCTCCAGCTGGCCGGGCTGGCCATGGGCCACCGCATCCTCACCCTGCGTTGGGACGGCAACCACCTGGACGAGGAGCGCGACCCCCGCCTGCCCGCCCAGTTCAACTCCGCCCTGGTGCTGCGGGACGTGCAGCTCGTCTACTGGCCGGCCGACGCCGTGCGCGCCGCCCTGCCCGACGGCTGGACGCTGGAGGATGGACCCACGCGACGCACCCTGTCGAAGGACGGCAGGGAATGGGTGACGGTGCGCTACGATGGGGCGCCGCGCTGGGAAGGGCGCACGCAGCTCACCAACCTCTCCGAGCACTACCAGCTCACCATCGAATCGCACGCCGCGTCCGAGTGACACCCATGCCGCCTCCTGTCTTCCTCAACCAGCTGGGTGTCGTCTGCGCGTTGGGCTCCGGGAAGCAGGAGGTGGCTCGGGCGCTGTTCGCGGACACGGTGTCCGGCGTCGCCTCGCACGAAGGCTACGCGGACCGCCCGCTGCACCTGGGCGTCGTCACCGCGAGGCTCGCGGCGCAGGAGTCCCTGCCGCCTTCGCAGCACAGCCGCAACAACGCGCTCCTGCTCACCGCGCTGGAGCAGGTGCGCGCGGAGATCGACGCGGCCGTGGCCCGCTTCGGCCCCGCGCGCGTGGCGGTGGTGCTGGGCACCAGCACCTCCGGCATCGGTGAAGGCGAGGCGGCCATCGCCGGCCACCTGGCCACGGGGGCGCTGCCCGCGCGCTTCCACCTGGAGCAGCAGGAGCTGGGCTCCCCGGCGCTGGCGCTCGCGCACGTGGTGGGCACCGCCGGCCCCGCCTACGTCATCTCCACCGCGTGCTCCTCCAGCGCCAAGGCCCTGGCCAGCGCGGCGCGGATGCTGCGCGCGGGCACCGTGGACGCGGTGCTCACCGGCGGCGTGGACTCCCTGTGCCGCTTCACCGTGGCGGGCTTCCGCGCGCTGGACTCCGTGAGCGACGAGCGCTGCAACCCGCTGAGCGCCCACCGCCACGGCATCAACATCGGCGAGGCGGCGGCGCTCTTCCTGATGACCCGCGAGCCGGGGCCGGTGCGCCTGTCCGGCTGGGGTGAGTCCTCCGACGCGCACCACATCTCCGCGCCGGAGCCCTGCGGCAGGGGCGCCATGGCCGCCATCCAGGCGGCCCTGAGGCGCGCGGGCCTCTCGCCAGCGCAGGTGGACTACGTGAACCTGCACGGCACCGCCACGCAGCAGAACGACGCCATGGAGAGCCGCGCGGTGCACGCGCTCCTGGGGCCGGACGTGAAGGCCAGCTCCACCAAGCCGCTCACCGGCCACACGCTGGGGGCCGCGGGCGCGCTGGAGGCGGCCTTCGCGTACCTCACGCTCGTGGACAACCCGGACGGGAGGCTGCCCGCGCACTTCTGGGACGGCGCCGTGGACGGCTCGCTTCCGGCGCTGTCGCTGGTGAAGCCCGGTGAGGCGCTGGGCCGCCCGGTGCGGCGCGTGCTGAGCAACTCGTTCGCCTTCGGGGGCAGCAACGCCGCCCTCGTGTTGGAGCGCGCATGATGCGCATCGTGATTGATCAGCCCGTCGAGGAGCTGGTGCCCCACCAGGGCCGCATGCGGCTGCTCGACCGCGTCCTGGAGGGCGACGCGGACTCGCTGCTCGCGGAGGTCACCGTGCGCGAGGACAGCCTCTTCTGCTCGGACGGCGTCGTGGGCGGCTGGGTGGGCATCGAGTACATGGCGCAGGCGGTGGCCGCGTGGGCCGGGTGGCACGCGCGCAAGCGCGGCGGGGCGCCCCGGGTGGGCTTCCTCCTGGGCACCCGCCGCTACGAGTGCACCCGCCCCGTCTTCAAGCTGGGAGAGTGTCTGCGCGTCGAGGTCCACCGCCAGTTCTCCGCGGACAACGGGCTGGGCCAGTTCGACTGCACCCTGCGCATCGGGACGGAGCAGGTGGCCACGGCGGCGCTGACGGTCTACGAGCCGCAGCCGGGGCAGGACCTGGGAGGGGGCAACACAGATGGGTGACAAGACGGTGCTGGTGACGGGCTCCAGCCGGGGCATCGGCCGCGCCATCGCGCTGCGCCTGGCCCGCGACGGCTACGACGTCGTGGTGCACTGCCGCAGCAAGCGCGAGGAGGCGGACGCCGTGGCCGCCCGGGTGCGCGAGGCGGGCCGCGAGGCGCGCGTGCTCCAGTTCGACGTGGCGGACCGCGCGGGCGCGCAGGCCGCGCTGCTCTCGGACGTGGAGGCCCACGGCTGCTACTACGGCGTGGTGTGCAACGCGGGCATCGCGCGCGACAACGCCTTCCCGGCCATGACGGCGGAGGAGTGGGACGGCGTCATCCACACCAACCTGGACGCCTTCTACAACGTGCTCAACCCGCTCACGATGCCCATGGTGCGCCGCAGGAAGCCGGGCCGCATCGTCACGCTGTCGTCCGTGTCCGGGCTCATGGGCAACCGGGGCCAGGTGAACTACAGCGCCGCCAAGGCGGGCATCATCGGCGCCACCAAGGCGCTGGCGGTGGAGCTGGCCAAGCGCGACATCACCGTCAACTGCGTGGCGCCGGGCCTGGTGGACACGGAGATGGTGCCTCCGGAGGTGCTCGAGGAGGCGCTGAAGCTCATTCCCGCTCGCCGCATGGGCAGGCCCGAGGAGGTCGCCGCCGCGGTGGCCTTCCTCCTGTCCGAGGACGCGGGCTACATCACGCGGCAGGTGATTTCGGTGAACGGGGGGATGATCGGATGAAGCGCGTGGTGGTCACCGGAGTGGGAGCGCTGAGCCCCCTGGGACACGACTGGAAGACGGTCGAGGCGTCGCTGCGCGCGCGCCAGAACGCCGTCCAGGTGATGGAGCCCTGGAAGCAGTACGAGGGGCTGAACACGCGGCTGGGCGCGCCCGCCCTGCCCTTCGAGCTGCCGCCGTCCACCTATTCGCGCAAGACGACGCGCACCATGGGCCGCGTGGCGCTGATGGCGACGCGGGCCAGCGAGCTGGCGCTCCAGGACGCGGGCCTGCTGGGCAGCCCCCTGGTGAAGAGCGGCAGGCTGGGCATCGCCTACGGCTCCTCCGCGGGGACGCCGGAGAACATGGGCGACTTCGGGAAGATGATCACCCACAAGACGACGGAGGGCATCACCGCGACGACGTACCTGCGGATGATGTCCCATACGGCGGCGGTGAACATCGGCGTCTTCTTCGGCATCACCGGGCGCATCATCACCACGTCCAGCGCGTGCACCTCCGGCAGCCAGGGCATCGGCTACGCCTACGAGGCCATCAAGCTGGGCCGCCAGGTGGCGATGCTCGCGGGCGGCGCGGAGGAGCTGGACGCCACGGGCGCGGCGGTGTTCGACACGCTGTTCGCCACCAGCACGAAGTACAACGAGGCGCCCCACCAGTCCCCCCGCCCCTTCCACGCCGAGCGCGACGGCCTGGTGCTGGGCGAGGGCGCGTGCACGCTGGTGCTGGAGGAGCTGGAGCACGCGCAGGCGCGCGGCGCGACCATCCACGCGGAGCTGCTGGGGTACGGCACCAACAGCGACGGCCGCCACGTGACGCAGCCCAACGCGGACACCATGGCGGAGGCCATGCGGCTGGCGCTGGAGGACGCGGGCGTGCCGGCCTCGGCCATCCCCTACGTCAACGCCCACGGCACGGCGACGGACACGGGCGACGTGGCGGAGAGCGCGGCGACGAAGGCCGTCTTCGGGGAGAAGGTCCTCCTCTCCAGCCTCAAGAGCTACATGGGCCACACGCTGGGGGCCTGTGGCGCGCTGGAGGCGTGGATGACCATCCAGATGATGCGCTCGGGCTGGTTCGCGCCCACGCTGCACCTGACGCCGGAGTCCGTGGATCCGAAGTGCGCGCCCCTGGATTATGTCACGGGTGAGGGACGTGCGTTGCAGACGGACCTGGTGATGAGTAACAACTTCGCCTTCGGCGGCATCAACACGTCGTTGATCTTCCGCCGCTGGCCTTGATGACTGGAGACCTCGCCATGAAGAAAGCCCTCCTCCTGCTGGCCCTGACCGCCGCGAGCCCCGCGCTGGCGCGCGACACCGTGACGAAGGTGAAGCTGGCGGACGTGCTCGCCCTGCCCGAGGCGAAGGAGAAGCTGGACGGCTCGGTGAAGTTCTACCTGGACGGCGCGAAGACGCCCAACGTGCTGAAGAACCTGGGCAGCGACACCACGAACAAGAAGACCAACAGCGTGGGCAAGTCGGACGACTACGCCTGCAAGTGGGCCACGCTCTCCGCGCTCATCTCCCTGCAGGAGGGCGCGAAGAAGAACGGCGCCAACGCGGTGGTGAACATCGTCAGCTACTACAAGAAGGTGGAGTCCAAGAGCGCCACCGAGATCGAGTGCCACGCCGGCAGCTTCGTCACCGGCGTCGCGCTCAAGGGTGACTACGCCACGGTCGCCAGGTAGTCCCCCAAGCAGGACCGAAGGCCGCCGGCGCGGCGGGCCCTCCCGCCGCGCCGGCACCTCCCAGCCTCGGAGTTGCTTCAGAACAGCCTCTGCCCCAGCGCGTCGAAGGCCTCGGCGCGGATCGCGGCGGCGGGGCTGGCCGGGTACTCCTCGGCGAGCAGGGTCCAGATCATCTTGTCGCGGAGCACGCCATCGGGTGCGGCGATCCGCTGTCGCAGGGTGCCTTCGTGGAGGAACCCCAGCCGTCGCGCGACCGCCGCGCTGCGGACGTTGCGCGGGTCACAGTGGATCTCCACCCGGCGCACGCCCTCCACCTGGAAGGCGACGCGGGTGAGCGCCCCGGCCATCTCCGTCGCCAGCCCCCGGCCCGTGTGGGCGGCTGAGATCCAGTAGCCCATCTCCAGGCCCCCCTCGCCCACCCGGGGATGCAGCCCCGTGCCGCCGAGGACCTCGGAGCCGTCGCGGCTGAACACGCCGTAGGCGAAGTCCTGGCCCAGGTCGAAGAGCCCGCGCATCCGGCGCAGCTGCCCGGCCTGCTGCTCAACGTCCATGGGATAGCGCTTCGCCCACTCCATCCACGGGCGCAGGTGCTCCAGGTTGGCTTCGATGGCGCGCAGCGCCAGCGCGGCGTCGGACGGCGACCAGCAGCGGAGCACGGTGTGCTCGGTCTGGACTGTGTATGCAGGACGAAACGCGGTGGAAGACATACGTCCCTCGAATGGCGCGAAGCCCCGCCGGAGCCAGGCCCTGGAGTGCAATCGCCGGGATGAAACCACCGTTTGCACTGTTGGTGGCACGCCCGCGTGCGCCAGAGTGCGCCACCCCGTTCGGGTTACATCCAGGAGCCTCTATGTCGTTCCGTCCCAGACCGCCGTTTGGCGCCGCGCGCATGACGCTCGGCGTCTGCGCGACCGCGCTCATCAGCGCGTGCGCCTCCACCGCGCCCGCGGAGAAGTCCCCACCGCCGACCCAGGCCGCCGCCACCCCGGCCCCGGCGCCCGCGGCCCCCGCCGCGCCCAAGCCCCACTTCGGGAGCTTCGGCGTCGACACGCCGGGCATGGATACCTCCGTCGCCCCCGGCGATGACTTCTACCGCTACGTCAACGGCAGGTGGGCGGAGACCACGGAGATCCCGCCGGACCGCTCCGCCTTCGGCATGTTCACGCGCCTGGCCGAGGACGCCGCCCGGCAGACGCGCGACATCCTGGAGGCCGCCGCGAAGTCGGACGCCCCCGCCGGCAGCGAGGAGCGCAAGCTGGGCGACTACTACGCCAGCTACATGGACGAGGCCGCCATCGAGGCGAAGGGCGCCACGCCGCTCAAGCCGGAGCTGGAGCGCATCGCCGCCGTCGCCAACCGCAAGGCGCTGGCGTCGCAGCTGGGCACCACGCTGCGCAGCGACGTGGATCCGCTCAACACCGGCGCGGCCACCACGGACCGCCTCCTGGGCCTCTGGGTGGCCGAGGACCTGAACGAGCCCAGCCGCTACGCCGCCTACCTCCTCCAGGGCGGCCTGGGCCTGCCGGACCGCGACTTCTACCTGAAGGACACGCCGCGCTTCAAAGAGGTGCGGGAGAAGTACCAGCAGCACATCGCGACGCAGCTGAAGAACGCCGGCATCCCCGACGCGGAGGCGAAGGCCCGCGCCATCTTCGGCCTGGAGCTGAAGATCGCCCGGGTCCACTGGTCCGCGCAGGACACGCAGGACGTGGCCAAGGTGAACAACCCCTGGAAGCAGGCGGACTTCGCGAAGAAGGCGCCCGGCATGGACTGGGCCGCGTACTTCGCGAGCGCGGGCCTGGCGTCCCAGAAGGACTTCATCGTCTGGCAGCCGTCCGCCATCACCGGCATCGCGAAGCTGGTGGGCAGCGAGCCCCTCCAGACGTGGAAGGACTACCTGGCCTTCCACACCATCCTGCAGAGCGCCCCGTTCCTGTCGAAGGCCTTCGTGGACGCGGGCTTCGACTTCAGCGGGAAGACGCTCTCCGGCGCGCAGCAGCTGAGCGAGCGCTGGAAGCGCGGCGCCAGCTTCACCAACGGCGCCATGGGCGAGGCGGTGGGCAGGCGCTACGTGGAGAAGCACTTCCCGCCCGCCGCCAAGGCCGAGGCGGACCAGATGGTGCGCAACATCCTGGCCGCGCTGGGCCGCCACATCGACGCGCTCGAGTGGATGTCGCCGGAGACCAAGGCCCGCGCCAAGGAGAAGCTGGCCACGGTGCAGGTGGGCATTGGCCACCCGGACACCTGGCGTGACTACTCCGGCCTGGAGGTCGTGAGGGGAGACGCCTTCGGCAACGCGGAGCGCGCGGAGCTCTTCGAGCACCACCGCAACCTGGCCAAGCTGGGCAAGCCCGTGGACCGCAAGGAGTGGTTCATGACGCCCCAGGAGGTCAACGCGCTCAACTCGCCGCAGCAGAACTCCATCATCTTCCCGGCCGCCATCCTCCAGCCCCCGTTCTTCGACCCGAACGCGGACCCGGCCGTGAACTACGGCGGCATCGGCTCCGTCATCGGGCATGAGATCGTCCACAGCTTCGACGACGTGGGCGCGCAGTTCGACGCGAAGGGCAAGCTGTCCAACTGGTGGACGGAGAAGGACCTGGCGCAGTTCCAGGCCGCGGGCAAGGCGCTGGCCGCCCAGTACGACGCGTACAAGCCCCTGCCGGACATGAACGTGAACGGCGAGCTGACGCTCGGTGAGAACATCGCCGACGTGGCGGGCGTCTCCATCGCCCACGACGCCTACGTGATGTCCCTGGAGGGCGAGCCCGCGGCCACGCTGGACGGCTTCACGGGCGAGCAGCGCTTCTTCCTGGGCTTCGCGCAGGTGTGGCGCAACAAGTTCCGCGAGCCGCTGCTGCGCCGGCTGCTGGTGACGGACGGCCACTCGCCCGGCATGTACCGCGCGGCCACCGTGCGCAACCTGGATGCGTGGTACCCGGCGTTCGACGTGAAGGCGGGCCAGGGCCTCTACCTGCCGCCGGAGCAGCGCGTGAAGGTCTGGTAGTTTCGGAGGACTCCTGCGCCGGGCGCACGAAGACCGTGCGTCCGGTGCACTGGTGCCAGGCGCGGCGCGGGCGCACGGTGGGGACATGACCACGACCCTGCACTCGCCCCCTGTCGCCTCCCTGCTCACCCACCTCTTCGCCGACGCGCGCAAGACGGACGCCGCCGTGCTCGCGCCCTTCAGCGCCCTCCCCGCGGACGAACGCAGGGCCCGGCTGGACCGCGACCCGCGCGCCTTCTACGCGAGCGTCGCGGAGGCCTACCTGCCGGTGTCGGAGGAGCTGGGCCGGCTGCTCTACGCGCTCGCCCGCGCGCGCCGGGCCCGCACGGTGGTGGAGTTCGGCACGTCCTTCGGCATCTCCACGGTGCACCTGGCGGCGGCGCTGCGCGACAACGGCGGCGGCCAGCTCATCACCACGGAGTACGAAGCCTCCAAGGCGCGCCGGGCGAAGGAGCACCTCACCCGCGCGGGGCTGGTGGACCTGGTGGAGTTCCGCGTGGGCGACGCGCTGGAGACGCTGCGCGCGGACGTGCCGGACGGCGTGGACCTGGTGCTCCTCGACGGCGCGAAGCCGCTGTACCTGCCGCTCTTGCGGCTGCTGGAGCCGAAGCTCGGGCCCGGCGCCATCCTGGTCGCGGACAACGTGACGATGAGCCCGGAGTTCGCGGCGCACCTGGCGCGGCCGGAGCACGGCTACGTCACCATTCCCCTGCCCTGGGCGGACGACGACTGCCTCTTCGCCGTGCGCGCCGCCTGACGGCCCGAGGCGTGGAGGCGGCCCGCGGCTAGACTGGCCCGCATGGCGGACCTGGACCTGAACCTGCTCGTGGCGCTCGACGCGCTCCTGCGCGAGGGCAGCGTGGCGCGCGCCGCGGACCGGCTGGGCTTGAGCGCGCCGGCCATGAGCCGCACGCTCACGCGCATCCGGACCGCCCTGGGAGACCCGGTGCTGGTGCGCGCGGGGCGCGGCCTGGTGCCCACGCCCCGGGCCCTGGCCCTCCAGGAGCAGGTGCGCGCCGTGGTGCGGGACGCCACCGCGCTGCTCGCGCCGGGCACGCCCACCGCGCCGGCGCAGCTGACGCGCACGCTGACGGTGCGGGTGAACGACGGCGTCATCCCGCTGCTGGGCACCGCGCTCCACCAGCGGGCGCGCGCCGAGGCCCCCGGCGTGACGCTGCGCTTCGTGCCCGAGGGGGCGGAGGACGTGGAGGCCCTGCGCGACGGCGAGGTGGACCTGGACATCGGCGTGCAGGGCGCGCTGGGGCCGGAGATCCGCGTGCAGCGGCTGGGCGAGGACTCCTTCCTGTGCCTCGTGGGGCGGGCGTCGCCGCTCGCCCGGGGGCGGCTGACGCTGGAGCGCTTCGCCCGCGCGGACCACGTCGGGGTGTCCCGGCGGGGCAAGCTGCGCACGGCGCTGGACGACGTGCTGGAGCGGCATGGCCACTCGCGCCGGGTGACGGCGGTGGTGCCCAACATGCTCGCCGCGGCGGCGCTCGTCGCGGGGACGGACGCCGTCACGGTGGTCAACGGCGGCTTCGCGCGCGCCGTGGCCCGGCTGATGCCCGTGACGGCGCGCCCCGTGCCGCTGCCCCTGCCGCGCGTCGCCGTGGCGCAGGCGTGGCATCCGCGCTTCGACCGCGACCCCGCGCACCTCTGGCTGCGGCGGACGGTGAAGGCGCTCTGCGACGGGCCCGCGCTCGGCGCTACCCCGTGACGAGCGCGAGCGCGAAGCCGTCGTAGCCCTTGCTGCCCACCGTCTGCACGGCGGTGGCGCTCACGCGGGGCTCGGCGGCCACGGCCTCGTAGAAGCGGCGCATGCCCTGGATGTTCGCGTCGGTGCTGGCCGCGTCCACGATGCCGCCCTGGCGCACGACGTTGTCCGTGAGGATGACGCTGCCCTTGCGCGACAGCTTGAGCGCCCACGCGAAGTACTCCGCCGTGCGCGCCTTGTCCGCGTCGATGAAGGTCAGGTCGAACGGCGCCTGGCCCTCCTTCTCCAACTGGGCGAGCGTGTCCGCCGCGTTGCCCAGCCGCACCTCCACCACGTCGGACAGGCCCGCGCGGGCGAGGTTCTCCCGGGCCACCTCCGCGTGCCTGGGCACCGCCTCCAGCGTGATGATGCGACCTCCCGGCGGCAGCGCCCGCGCCAGCCACAGCGTGCTGTAGCCGCCCAGCGTGCCCACCTCCAGGACGCGCTTCGCCCCATGCATCCGGGCCAGCAACATCAGCAGCTTGCCCTGGTTCGGGGCCACGTTGATGGCGGGCAGCCCCGCCTTCGCGCTCGCCTCCAGGGCGGCCTCCAGCGCGGCGTCCGACGCCACCAGGTGGTCGGTGATGTAGCGGTCGACTCGGGTCCACTGCTCCTGGATCATGGGTCCTCCGTGAAAGGGGCCCTTCCTTAACGCCCGCCCGCGCCCGGTTCCGCCGCTCTCGCGCGGCGGAAAACCCATTGGGGCGAAACTTTAAATAGTGCGATGCGACAATGTGGGAGTCAGTAGGGCCCACTCCGTCTCCCCGCCCGGAGGAACACCATGGAAATCAACCGCAAGTCGCCCGCCTCCATCGCCCCCACCACCCGCACGGACACCTCGCGCGCCCAGGGGCCCAAGGCGAAGCCCCTGACGGTGCGTGATGGCTTCGACACCCAGGGTGCGCGTCCGAGCAACTTCGTGGACCGCCCGACGGGCCGTCCCACGCCGCCGGGCGCCAGCGTGCCGGCGTCGGCCTTCGCCTTCGGTTCCTCCAACGTCGCGGTGAAGCCGGGCGCGGACAAGGTGACGGACGCGAAGTCGGTGGACGGCTCGCAGCCCAAGCCCAAGCTCACGGGTGAGCCGGTCATCGCGGTCATCGACGGTGGCGTGGACTACAAGCACACGGACCTGGACGACTCGATGTGGACGAACCCCGGTGAGGTTGAAGGGGACGGCATCGACAACGACGGCAACGGCATCGCGGACGACATCCACGGCTTCAACGTGGGCACCGGCAAGGGTGACCCGTTCAAGGGCGAGGGCACGGACCACGGCACGCACGTGGCGGGCATCATCGCAGCCGAGGACAACGGCGAGGGCAACACCGGCATCGCCGCGGGCAAGGCGAAGATCCTGAGCGTGGGCGGCCTGTACGACGGCGCGGACCTGCTCACCAACTTCGAGCGCTCGGTGGACTACCTGGTGAAGATGAAGACCGAGCACGGCGTGAACATCCGCGCCGCCAACGCGAGCTTCGGTGACTCGTACCGCGACGCCGCGTCCCAGAAGCGCTGGGAGGCCGCCATCCAGAAGCTGGCGGACGCGGACATCCTGCTGCTCGCGGCCACGGCCAACGGCAACGGCAGCAACATGAACAACGTGCCGGACATGCCCGCCAACGTGGACCTGCCCAACGTCATCACCGTGGCGTCCATGGACCGCAACAACGACAAGCTGGCCCGCTTCTCGTCGCACGGCGACAAGGTGGTGGACCTGGCCGCCGTGGGCGAGGACGTGCTCAGCACCGTGCCGGGCAACGACTGGGAGGAGATGAGCGGCACCTCCATGGCCACGCCGACGGTGGCCGGCACCGCCGCCCGCATGTTCGCGGAGAACCCGGACCTGACGGCCGTGCAGGTGCGCGACCTCATCCTCAAGACGGTGGACCAGGACCCGGACCTCAAGGGCAAGGTCATCACCGGCGGCAAGCTGAACATCCAGGCCGCCATCGACGCCGCCAAGGCCACCGTGGAGCAGAAGCCGGAGACGCAGGCCGTCGCCTCGCGCTGAGGGCCGCTCCGACGACCGCGAGCCTCCTTCCGGGCCGGGTGCGCCGCGTGCGCGCCCGGCCCGTCGTGTCTCATGCGCTCACGGGGTGAAGAGCTCCGTGGCGGACACGCGTCCACTGTCGCCATCCCCCCCCGTCACCAGCACCCGGCCCGACGGCAGCAGCGTCGCCGCGTGGTTGCTCCGGCCCACCTCCAGGCCGCCCGTGGAACGCCAGACGCGCGTGTCCGGGTCGTAGACCTCCGCGGTGGGTGGGTACGCCTGATGCTCGTCGACACCACCCGTCACCAGCACCCGGCCCGACGGCAGCAGCGTCGCCGTGTGGGACGCGTGCGCCACGGCCATGGGCCCGGTGAAGGCCCAGGCCCCCGTGTTCGGATCATAGATCTCCGCTGTGGCGAGCGCGTCGAAGGAGCCAACACCCCCGGTCACCAGCACCTGTCCCTTCGGCAGCAGCGTCGCCGTGTGAAGGAAGCGGGGGCCCGCCAGGCTTCCGGTGGCGGTCCAGGTCCCCGTCACCGGATCGTACAGCTCCGCCGTGGCGGTCGCGCCATGGCCCTTGTCTCCTCCCACCACCAGCACGTGGCCTGACAGCAGCAGCGTCGCCGTGTGGCCCGAGCGGGCCGTGGCAAGACTCCCGGTGGGGGACCAGACGCCGGTCGCGGGGTCGTACAGCTCCGTGGCGAGGACGGCGGCGCTGCCGCCCACCACCAGCACCTTGCCCGACGGTAGCAGCGTCGCCGTGTGGCCTGTACGAGGCGTGGACAGATTGCCCGCGACAGACCAGGTGCCGACCATGGGGTCGTACACCTCGGTCGCGGCTGTGGGTCCCTTGTTGGAGCTACCTCCCACCGCGAGCACCCGGCCCGACGGCAGCAGCGTCGCCGAGAACGCGTGGCGGGGGGTGTGCATCGAGCCGGTGGGCGTCCAGGTCCCGTCCTTCGGGTGAAACAGCTCCGCCGTGGACAGCGGCTCAATGCTTGAGAAGCCTCCCGCGACCAGCACCTGCCCCGAAGGCAGCAACGTGGCTGAGTGGAAGACGCGGCCCGGGGTCAGCGCGCCCGTGGCGCTCCAGGTGTCCGATCCCGGCGAATACACCTCCGCGGTGGCGAGCTCGACCGCGACCCCATCCGAGCCCCCCATCACCAGCACCCGGCCGGAGGGCAGGAGCACGGCCGCGTGCTCGTACCGCTGAGCGGTGAGTCCTACCGTGGGAGCCCACGTTCCCGTCACGGGATCGTAGAGCCGGGCCGAGACATCGGTCTTCCCGTCCCCCTTGCCTCCCGCGAGCAGGACCTTGCCCGAAGGCAGCAACGTGGCGGTGGCGTTGACCAGCGAGATGTCCAGTTCGCCGGTGGTGGTCCAGGTGCCCGTCGCTGAATCGTAGAGCTCCGCGGTGGCGAGCGTATTGCCGTAGTTCCGGCCGCCCACCGCCAGCACCTTGCCGGACGGCAGCAACGTGACCGTGTGGAGGTAGCGGTCGGTGGCCATGCTGCCGGTGGCGGCCCAGGTGCCCGCCACCGGATCATAGAGCTCGGAGGTCGCGCGGGAGCCGCTCATGGTGAAGCCCCCCGTCACCAGCACCTTGCCCGACGGCAGCACCGTGAGCGCGTGGCGCGAGCGGCCCGCGGACATGCTCCCCGTGCTGCTCCAGAGCCCGGTCGTCGGGTCATAGACCTCCGCCGTGGCGATGCCCGCCCCCGAGGTGTAGCCGCCCGACACCAGCACCTTGCCCGACGGGAGCAGGACCGCCGTGTGCATGTATCGGCTGGTGGACATGCCGCTGGTGGCGTCCCAGGTCCCCGACGCCGGGTCGTAGAGCTCCGCCGACGCCGTGATGGTCGACCCGGTGTCACCCCCGGTGACCAGCACCTTGCCCGACGGCAGCAGCGTCGCCGTGTGGTACCTGCGCGCCGTGCCCATGGCGCCCGTGGTGGTCCACGCCCCCGTCGAGGGGTCGAACAGCTCCGCGGTGGCGGCCTGGGAGCCTCCCGTCACCAACACCTTGCCCGACGGCAACACCGTCGCGGTGGGCGTGGAGCGGCTCTTCGACATGTCCCCCGTCCGCATCCACGTGGGGCAGTCCGGGATGCCGACGGCGACGAACGACGCCTCGGCCGACAGGTCCAGCGCGTTGGTGACGGTCACCGTGAACGACGCCACGACTCCGGGAGGCAGGCACCGCGGCGCCGTCCAGGCGATCTGGCTCGTGGTGTCCGAGTCCTTCACCGCGCCCTGGAGCCCGATGCTCGTGGTCCAGGAGAAGCGCAGCGCGCTGCCCTGGGGGTCCTGCGCGGAGGCGCGGAAGGTGAGCTGACCGCCCCCCTCCACGTAGTTCGAGGCCGCGGGGGCCTCCAGGAACAGCGGGGGCCGCGACGTGCCCGCGTCGTCGCTCCCCGCGTCATTCGAGCCTGCGTCCCCGCCCTCGCCTCCATCCCCCGCGCCGGAGTCCTGGGCGCCGCAGCGCTCCGGGTTGCGCAGGCAGAACTCGCGTCCCTCCTGCTCGAAGTCGGTGCAGCCGGCGAGCGCGGCCAGCAGCCCGCCCACCCAGAGGATGCGAAGCACGCGCGCGCTCACGGCCACCTCCCGGACACGAAGGCGGACGTCCCGTCCGTCCCCAGTTGGACTCCCAGCTTCTCCGGAGGCCCGCCCAGCAGGAACATGCCCGCGGAGAGCCCCAGCCCCGCCACGCCCGCGCCCGCGAGCACCAGGCCCACCGCCTGGAACGTCTTTCCCCGCGACACGCTCCGGTCCACATCCTGGGAGGTCGCGAGGCTCACGTCATCGCGCCGCAGCCGGGAGCGCTCGCTCCGGGCCTGGAGATAGGACACCCCGCCGCCCACCAGCAGCACCCCACCCACCGTCGCGGGGCTCCACGCGCGGCTTCGCAGCGTCGCGGACGTGGAGACCTCCGGCGCGGCGGTCACGGGCGCAGGCGCGGGCAAGGGCAAGGGCAGGGGCGCGGGCGTGGCCTGCGGGTCCGTGGGCATGACGGGCTCGGGAGGCGCGGTGGCCACCGGCGGAGGCGCCGGGGGCGGCGCCGGCGCCACGGGCACCTCCTGCTCCGCCAGCTCACGCAGCACCTGCCGCCGCACGGCCTCGAAGCGCTGCTCCACCTTGGGCGAGACCTTCAACGGCAGCTCCGCCACCGGCTGGAGCAGCAGCGCCACCCGGAAGGCGGCGTTGGACGACTCCGTCCGGCCCAGGTCCGCCAGGATGACGCCCTCGTAGAGCGACAGGAGCACGTCGTCCGCCTCCCCCGAGGCATGTCCCCGGGCGCGGGACAGCTCCGCCAGCGCGCGTTCGTATTCGAGCGCGTCATAGAGCTGGCGCGCCGCGGTCACATGCGTCTGGAAGGGCCCCTGCGCCTCAGCCCGCCCTCCGGATGGAGCGAGCACGAGCCCCACCCCCAAGAGCCACGCCAGCACGAGCCTTCGTCCCTGGAGCCCGAAGCTTGATCCCTGTGCGCACATCATGAAGTCCCCCGGTCGTCGCGAACCCCGACTCTACAGGCGGGCACGCACGGCACGTGAACCCCTTCTGTTAGGGTGCGCGAGAACGGCCCCTTCGTCCCCACGCCCGTGAGCCCTCCATGCGCGCGCCTTCCGTGATCCGTCTCATCGTGCTGTCCGTGCCCCTCCTCGCAGCGCCCGCGTGGGCCATCGAGCGCTGCTCGTTCAAGGGCGAGTCCATCAACCTGGACAACGGACACTCCACCGCGAACCTCACCGGCACCGTGCGCTGCGTGGACGAGGACACGAAGAAGGAGACGCACACCGTCTCCTTCAAGGACGGCAAGAAGGACGGCTGGGAGGTGCGCCGCTGGTCCGACGGCCGCGCCGTGGAGCAGGAGTACCGCGCCGACAAGCGGCACGGCGGCTTCAAGCGCTACGAGGACGGCCGGCTGGTGGAGACCTCCCGGTACGTGGACGACCACGAGCAAGGCGAGTCGCTGCGCTACCACCCCAACGGCAAGGTGTCCCGGCGCGTGGACCGACAGCCGGAGGACGCGAAGAGCACCTTCGCGGACTACGACGAGGCCGGGCGGCTCACCAAGGCGGGCTGCGGCCTCCAGGCGTCCTGGGAGGCGGGCCTGAAGGACTGCGTCTGGAAGGGGCCCTCGCCGCTCGTGTTCTTCCACCCGAACGGCCAGAAGCGCGCCGTCATCCGGATGAAGGACGGGCGGCGCGAGGGCGTGACGGAGCTCTTCGACAAGGACGGGCAGCGCCTCGCGACCCAGGCGTTCTCCGCGGGCCTGCTCGATGGCGTGAGCACGCAGTACGCCGCCGGGAAGGCCCTCCGCTCCACGACCTGGGTCAAGGGCGAGAAGGAGGGCGACGAGACGGAGTTCTTCAACGACGGCGGCAGGAAGCAGGTCGTCACCTGGAAGAACCGCCAGCAGGTGAAGCGCGTGGAGTACTTCCAGAACGGCGAGCGCAAGCACGAGCTCGTCGTGACCGGAGACCGCGCGGTGGAGTCCTATTTCGAGGACGACGGCGCGCTGCGCGAGCGGCAGAACCAGGTCAGGGCGGACTGGCACAACGGCTTCGTGCCCGATGGCGTGACGGAGACCTTCCTCCCGGACGGCGGCCCCGAGAGCCGCGAGCACTACGTGAAGGGCAAGGCGGAGGGCCGCCGCCAGGTGTGGGCGGAGAACGGAACCCTCATCGAGGACTCGCAGTGGGTGGGCGGCCGCGTCACCGAGCGCAAGCGCTGGAGCCCCGACGGCGGCCTCGAGGAGGACGAGGCCTTCTACGAGGACGGCTCGCGCAAGAAGAAGAAGTAGCGCGGCCCGGCATCACCGCGGAGCGGTCACGCGCGGGGGAGCCCTCCCGGAGCGCGCTGGAGGCGGAGCGCGTCCGCTCCCACGCGGAGCCGCGGACGCGAGAGGGGGCGCGAGCACCGCCCCCTCCCGGGCCTCCTCGAGCCAGCCTCAGTCGCGCTGGATGGCGCTCTTCGGGACCAGGATGACGACCTCCTTGCAGTCCGAGTAGATGATGGAGCTCATGTCCTGGTAGTTGTGGGTCGTCTTGCCGCCGTTGCGCACGATGCCCATGTCGTTGCCCTTGGACCCGCCGCTGTAGTCCCAGCCGTGGCGCGACTGGAAGATGATGGCGCCGTCCGGCACCTTCCCGTCCGCCACGAGCTTGCGGTACTGGTCCGCGGTCACGACGTTCGCGGTGGCGTTGCCGTAGGGGCTCTTGATGGCCTTCTGCTGAGCGCCCGGGAACGGGATGGACTCCCAGCCGTTGCGCAGCATCTGCGCCATGCCGCCGCGGGGGTTGTTCGGGTCGTTGCCCGTCGCCGCCGGCGTGTTCGGGATGCCCAGCCGGCTCATGTTGTCCAGCGTGGTGCGCACGCAGTAGCCCGTCTCGCCGTTGTTCAGGCGCGACGTGGCCAGCTTCTTCAGCGTGGGGTCGTTGGTGTTGATGCGGACGCCGTTGCCCAGCACCGCGCCGTTGTTGTTCGTGCCCTGGGTGTTGTTCGTGCCCTGGGTGTTGTTCGTCCCGTTGGTCGTGTTGGTGCCGCCGGGGCGGCGGGCCTGCTGGAGCGCCTTGAAGGTGTCAGGGCCAATCTGGCCGTGGTTGGCGCCCGCCTTCACGCCGTGCGTGCGCTGGAAGTCCTCCACGGCCTTCTTCGTCACGGGGCCGAACTTGCCGTCCGCCGGGACGCCCAGCATCTCCTGCATCTGCTTCACCGCCGGCCCCTGCATGCCCTCTTTCAGGTTGTGGCCACCCGCCTTCACCTGGTCCATCGAGGGAGCGGAGGTCCACTTCTTCGTCCCCGGCTTCTGGGTGCCCGCGGGCTCGAAGGTGTCGGCGGTCTGCGACGGGCGCGTGTTGGTGGTGGTGGTGTTGTTGTTGGCGCCGGGCGTCGCGGCCCCGCCGAAGTGCGGCGCCAGCGCCTGCGCGCGCGCCCACACGTCGTTGGAGTAGTCATTGCCCGTGGTCCCCACGTCCATGTTCTGGATGGTGCGAACGTTGCCCGGCCCCGAGTTGTACGCGGCCACCGCGCCGCGCAGCTGCTGCGCCTCCGGCCAGTCCGGGTGGGCCTTCTTCACCTGGTTGAGATAGCCCTTGAGGATGCCCGCCGCCTGATCGATGTGCTCGGCGCTGGTGGGGCCGCCCTTCGTCGTGTGGAAGCGGTGATCCACCTGCATCACGCCAAAGCCGTTGCCGTTGTCGCCGTGGCCCGAGCGATCCAGCGCGGCGCCCGCGCGCGACTCGCGGCTCGCGATGGCCGCCAGCAGCGCCGGGGGCAGGCCGTGCTTCGCCGCCGCCGCCTCGATGTTGCCCTTGAACTTCTGGAGCCGGCCCAGGTCCGCCTGCGCCATCTTCGTGGACGCCGCCACGCCGGGCTGCAGCCCGTCCTGCGCCGCCGTGCGCGCCGAGGCGCCCGTGGGCTTGTACTGGGACAGGATGGCGTTCGGGTTCGCGCTATTGCGCGCCGAGCTCGTCGTCAGCGCCTGTGAACGGTTCGAGAAGACGGAGTTCGTGCGCTGGGACGTGGTCGCGGAGAGGCTCATTCGGGGATTCCTCGTTGGCGGCTGTGATTCCTGCCCCGATTATCCAGACGCCTCCCAGCGAGTTGCGTGAGATCTGGAAATATCGATCTCACCGTTTAACCTGTTCGTAATTTTCCAACCAGACTTGTCTGACCTATGGGTTTCCGTCACGAATGGGCAACGCTGACACCCTGGGTCTGTCTGACTTCACACCACCCGATCGCCAAATCGGTGAAAATTTCCAACCACACACCACAAATGCGAACGGGGCCTGTTCCCGTGAAGGAACAGACCCCGCTCTGCGCTACAGGCCTGTGACGCGACGGATTAGATGAAGGGCACGCCCGGCACGTCGAGGTTGTCGAAGAAGTCCTTCACCTTGCCGGCCACATCGCCGGCGAGCTCGCCCACCTCGCCCCCCAGGTCTGCCAGGGTCCCGAGCGCGTCCTTGGCGGCGTCCACGCCCTTCTTCGCCAGGTCGCCCAGGTGGCCGACGGCGGCCTCCGCCAGCTGGCCGCCCGCGCCGGCCAGGTCCTTGAGCGCGTCCACGCCCGCGTCGCCCAGGTCCGCCACGGCGACGAGCAGCTCCTTGCCGCCCTCGGAGAGGTTGTCCTTCCAGGCCTTGGCGACGTTCACGAAGGACTCCACGCCGTCCTTGAGCAGGTCGCGGGCGAAGTCCTTGGCCCACGACACGCGGTTGTCGACGAAGTCCTTGATGGCGCCGGCCGCCTTGGTGGCCAGCTCGCCGCCCTTGCGGGCCATGCTCGACAGCGTGCTGCCCACCCACTCGCCGGCCTTGGTGAGGGCCTCGCCGGGGTTCTGGGCGATGTACTTGAGCGTCTCCACGGCCTTCTCGCCCGCGTTGGCCAGGCCCTTCACCAGGCCCTCCGCCAGCTCGGCGCCCTTGGCGCCCAGGTCCTTCACGGACTCCCAGGCCTTCTTCGCCAGCTCGCCGCCCTTGGCCAGGGCGTCGCCGATGGCCTCCTTCGCCTTGGCCGCGGCCTCGCCCGGGTTCTGGGCCGTCCAGGCCAGGAGCTCCAGGCCCTTCTCGCCCAGCTCCTTGGCCTTGTTCACCGTGTTGGAGACGAGCGTCGTCGCCCCGTCGATGAGCTCCTTGGCCTTCTCCTTCGCGGCGCCGGTGAGCTTGTCGTAGCCGGCCTTGAGGTCATTGAGCGTGGAGACGGCCTTCTTGTAGAGCGCCTTGCCGGCGTCCGTGGCCAGGTCCAGGCCGGAGTCCACCACGCTCTTGATGCCCTCGAGCGCCTTCTTCGCGGCCTCGCCCGGGTTCTGGGCGATGTACTTGAGCGTCTCCAGGCCCTTCTCGCCCAGCTGCTTCGCGCCGTCGATGACGTTGTCGAGGACCTGCCTGGCCTCCTTGGCCAGCTCGCCGCCCTTCTCGATGGCGGTGTTGAAGGCCTCCGTGGCCGCCTTCACCGCGGCCTCGCCGTACTTGGACGGGTTGCGCACCACGTCCGCCAGCTTGTGGATGACCTTCGCGGCGCCCTTGAGGCCCTCGCCGGCCAGCTCCGCCTGGGACACGCCCACGAACTCGGCGGCCTTCACGGCCCCCTTGGCGCCCTTCTCCACGCCCCACTGGATGAGCTGCGCGGCGCCTTCCGGCCCGTAGTACGCGGCCATGTGCGCCAGGCCCGCGGGGCCCTGCGCCGCGGCGCCCGCCAGGTTGACGGCCTTCATCCAGTCCGGGGCCTTGTAGCCCTCGGGGTCGGCCTCGTACTTGGCCTTCTCCTGGCTGAAGCCGATGTCCATCGCCAGCTCGGCGGCGCCCAGGAGCACGCTGGCGCCCACGTCCACGGCCACGCCCACGCCGGTCAGGTCCAGCGCGATGCCCAGGGCGCCGTCCGCGGTGTTCAGCGCCGCGGCGGTGTGCGCGAAGTAGCCCAGGTCGTTGTTCTTGCCGTGCAGCTCCAGAGATTCCTTCTCGTACTTCACCGCGTCGATGGCGTTGGGCAGCGCGCCCGCCACCGGGACGACCTTCGCCAGGTTCTTGAAGACCTTGCCGGCCACGTCGGCGGTGATCTCCACGCCGATCTTGCCCAGCACCTTGTCCATCACCTTCAGGCCCTGGCCCACCAGCTTGCTGCCGGCCTTGTCCAGGAGCGGGCCCAGGCCCTTCACGGTGGTGTTGAGCACGTCCGCGCCCAGGCCGTCCGTGAGCTTGAGCAGCGACTTGAGCGCGCCGGAGTCCATCTCCGTGACGAGCTTGGAGACGACCTTGGCCGCGTCGTCGTCCAGCTTGCCCGCGAGCTTCGCGAACTGCTCCGTGGTCTTCGGATCCGACAGGACCTCGTTGAGGACCTTGTGCTCCATGCCGCCCAGGGCGCTCACCAGCCGCTTGCCGGCCGCGGCGTCCGCCTTGGTCAGCTGGCCCACCAGGTTGTCCAGGGCCTTGGGGTCGGTGATGCCCTTGAGCGCGGCCTCCATCGACTCCGGACCGCCCAGCTTGGTGGCGGCGGCCTCCAGCTTCTTCAGCTGATCCGGCGTGAGCTTGGACGCCAGCTGCGGATCCAACCCCTTCACCTTCACGTTGGCCAGCTGCGAGCCCTGCTGGGCCACGTCCGCCGCGTTCTTCACGCCCGCGTTCTTGAGGACGTCCGCGAAGGCCTTGAGGTCCTTCTTGAGGTCGGGCACCTCCGCCAGGAGCTGCGCGGCGGCCAGCGCCTTGTCCTGCGTGGAGGCGTTGGGGTCCGCCAGGGTGATGGCGGCGCCCGCGGCGCGCAGCGACCCGTCCAGCTTGCGCAGGTCATTGGCGAGCGCGGGGAACTTGTCCCCGGCGAAGTCCTTGAGCGCCTTGCCCAGCTCCAGCGTGGCGGTGGCCTTGTCGGTGGCGGAGGCGTTGGGGTCCGCCCACTTGCCAATGGCGCCCACCAGCTTCTCCGCCGCGGGCAGGCCCTTGAGCGCCGTGTCCAGCACGCCCTTCAGGTCCTCCGGCGCGAACGTGTCGCCAGCGGCCTTCGCCAGGGTGAGGGCGGCCTGCGCCTTGTCGACGTTGCTCGCCTTGGGGTCCGTCAGCTTGCCCAGCGAGGTGAGCGCGTCGGAGTTGGTGGCCAGCTTCGCCAGCTTGTCGTCCTTGATGCCCATGCGCTCCAGGGCGTTGGGGACGGTCTCCGGGAACTGCGAGGCCAGCTCGCCCAGGGCGGTGGCCTTCTCGGAGAAGGAGCCGGTGCCCAGCTTGTTGAGCGAGTCGTAGGCCTTCTTCAGGTCCTCCTTGTTCTTGTCCTTCAGCTCCGGGAAGAGCTTGGGCAGGTCCTCCGGCTTGTCCGGCAGCGCCTCCGCGTGGGGCGGCTTCGGCTCGCCCGCCGGGGCCGCGCCGTCGGCGTTGGCCCGCGCCGGGACCGCGCCGTTGATGGGACGCGCGTGGCCGCCGCCGGTGGAGAGCGGCGTGGCGAACGGCTGGGTCGTCTCGCCCGTCAGCCGGTTCACCCCGTTGCGGTTCTGCGCGCCGCCCGACGAGAACCCGTCATTGTTGAAGAGCTTCACCGCGGGCTGCTTCGTCTGCTGTTGCTGCTGCTGCTTCGCGGCGGCCTTCGCGGCGGCCTCGGCGGCGGCCTTCGCGGCGGCACGGGCAGCGGCTTCGGCGGCGGCGCGCGCGGCGGCTTCGGCGGCGGCACGCGCGGCGGCGGCAGCGGAACCATCAACAGGGGTGGTCATGGGCAGAACTCCTACCTTTTCGAGGGTCGAGAAAGTCCCCGGGATTCTCTACATTTGGCGGCGAATGTTGCCTGACTCTCCGCAATCCGTGAATCCCGAGGCGATGGGCTCGATACGGTGGTGTCGCTTTGCGGGTTACATGGATTGTGCGGGCCCCGGATGACGCGGAATGACCTCTCGGACGCAATGGCATCTCCACGATGCGACCGGCTCCCGTCCTGCCGCGTCATGCCCTCCAGGGCGACTCAGGCCCTGGCTTCGGAGCGGAGCATCCACTGGCCCAGGCCCACGCATCCGGCGGAGGTGAACAGGGTCAGCGTCCACGCGACGTTGAAGGGGGCGTTCCAGGCCATGAGCAGGGGCAGCGGCGCCCACCCCGCGACGAAGGACGCCGGGGTGAGCCACAGCGCCCTGGGGCCGCGCGTGAGGCCCTGGATGAGGCCCAGGGCCAGCCCGGTGAGGGCGAAGCCGACGAACAGCGCCAGGGCGTAGGCCTTGTTGAACATCAGCAGGTAGGCCCCCAGCAGCGGGAAGACATGCACGAGGCCGGGGAGCCAGACGAGGAAGGCGGTCAGCATCCAGCGGCGCGACGGCGGGGACGGGGACATGGGCCTCAATCCATCCCATGTCCGGGAGCCTGGCCATTCCCCGCCGGCGGACATTGTCCACCGGGCCGGCCGACGTCCCAGGACGCGCTGGGTGCCCGCTCCATCGCCCCGCCTGCCTTTGTCAGCTCGCGAGCAAGGCCTCTCGGAGCGGCTGGGTGCGCTGGAGCAGCCAGTCGCGCGCCGCGCCCTGGACGTGGGGTTGGAGCCGCTCGCGCACGGTGGCGTGATAGGCATTGAGCCAGTCCTGCTCCTCCCGGGACAGCAGGGCCGGGTCCACCAGCCGCGTGTCGATGGGGCAGAGGCTCAGCGTCTCGAAGCGCAGGAAGTCGCCGAACTCCGTCTTCCGGTCCGGCACCGCGGCGAGGAGGTTCTCGATGCGGATGCCCCAGCGGCCGGGCCGGTAGAGGCCGGGCTCGTTGGAGGTGATCATCCCCGGCTCCAGCGCCGTGGTGACGTCATTGGGCATCGTCTGGGAGAGGCCGTGCGGCCCCTCGTGGACGTTGAGGAAGAAGCCCACGCCGTGGCCCGTGCCGTGGCCGTAGTCCAGCCCCTCCGCCCAGAGCGGCGCCCTGGCGAGCGCGTCCAGGTTCGGGGAGCGGGTCCCCCGGGGGAAGCGGGCACGGGACAGGTTGATCATCCCGCGCAGCACCAGGGTGAAGTCGCGCCGCTGCTCGGGCGTGGGCTCGCCCACGGGCACCACCCGGGTGATGTCCGTGGTGCCGGACGTGTACTGGCCGCCGGAGTCGATGAGCAGCAGGCCCCGCGGCGCCTGCCCCGGCAGGCACACCGTCGCGTGCGAGGCCTGCGTCGCGCGGTAGTGCGGCATGGCGGCGTTCGCGTTGAACGCGGCGATGGTGGAGAAGCTGAGCGACACGAAGCCCGGACGCCGCGCGCGCTCCGCGGAGAGGCGCTCGTCCACGGTCAGCTCGGTGATGGGCTCGCGGCCCAGGGCGGACTCGAACCAGGCGAAGAACGCGCACAGCGCGGCGCCGTCCTGCTCCATGGCATTCCGGAAGTGCGCCAGCTCCGCGTCCGTCTTGCGCGACTTGGCCACGGTGGAGGGGTTGAGCCCCTCCACCACGGTGACGCCCCTGCCCACCGCCTGGCGCAGCCCGTGGGTGATGCGCCGGGGGTCCACCAGCAGCCGCGTTCCCTCTGGCAGCGCCGCCAGCGCGCGGGCCGCCTCGTCGTAGGGGTGGAGGGTGATGCCGTCCGCCTCCAGCTCCGCGCGCAGCGCGTCCGGCACCTTGCCCTCACCAATGAACAGCCGGACCCCTCCGGGCTCCACCAGCAGGTGCGCGAGGAACACCGGGATGTGGTCCACGTCCGAGCCGCGCAGGTTGGTCAACCACGCGACATCGTCCAGCGTGGAGATGAAGTGATGCGTGGCGCCCAGCACGCCCAGCTCCGCGCGCACGGCCCGCAGCTTGTCGGCGCGAGACACGGGCGACAGCGCGTGCGCGTACACCGGCGCGGCGGGCAGGGGCGGCCGGTCCGTCCACGCCTCCGCCACCACGTCCAGGTCCGTGCGCAGCACCACCCCCACCGCCGACAGCTGCGCCGCCGCCGCGCGGGCCTGCCCCAGGCCCAGCACCGCCCCGTCCACCGCCACCGTCTGCCCCTGTGGGATGTTCGCGGCCAGCCAGTCCAGCGGGGACTGTCCGGGCGCGTTCGTCGTCCGCACCGTCGTGATGCCGCTGCCCTTCAGCTGGGCGTCCGCCTGCTCCCAGTAGCGGCTGTCCACCCAGAGGCCCGCGTCGTCCGCCGTCACCACCAGCGTGGCCAGCGAGCCGGTGAAGCCCGACGCCCACTCCCGCCCCTTCCAACGGCCCGGCAGGTAGGTGGACAGGTGCGGGTCGCTCGTCGGCACCCAGACCGCCGCCACGCCGCGCTCCCGCATCACCTGCCGCAGCCGCGCGATGCGCTCGCGCGCCGCGGCACCCTGCGTCTGTTCATGGCCCATGGCTTCCTCCGTCGTCGTGCCGTGCGGCGTCCTCATGCCGGAAATGGCCCGCCTTTTCGAGCCCCTCCCGCTGTCGCCTCCGCGTCCAGTCTCCTGGGAAAACGGCTGTCGCTCGGAAGACGCGGTGCCGTCTTGCGTTGCGTCGCGAAAGGCCGATGTGTTGTCCATTGAGAGGAAAGCGACATGCACCGCTGGGCCCCCTGTGCGCAGATGCTTACCAACCCCGTGGTCGCGGAGGGGAGCACGCGGCCGACGCTACCCGTCTCCCGAAGCAGGTCTGGTTTCCCACCGTGCGACGCGTCCTCGCCATCCTTCCCTACGTTCCGCTGCCGTCGGATACGGGCGGCACCCTGCGCACGATCGAGCTGGTGCGTGCCCTTGCCTCGCGCTTCGCGCTCGACGTGTTCGCGGTGCACCGGCCGGGCAACGATGCCGAGGGCTTCAAGCGCTGGCTGGGAGAGCTGGGCGTGCCGGCCTCGCGGCTGCACCTGGTGGACCTGCCGCGCGTGGCCCCCCAGGATACGCTGCACAGCGCCCGGGCCTTCCTGCGGGGCACGCCGCTCACCTACCTTCGCTTCGCGCGCCAGGGGCTCCAGGATGTCTTCCAGCGCGTGCTGACGGAGCGCGGTCCCTTCGACATCCTCCACTTCGACCACCTGCACATGGCGCAGCTGCTGCCGCTGGCGCGGAGGCTGAACCCGTCGGCGCACATGGTCATCGACCAGCACAACGTGGAGAGCCAGCTGCTCGCGCGGATGGCCCCGCTGAGCGCGGCGCCGCTGCGCCCCTTGCTGCGCTGGCAGTTCAACCGCGTGGAGCGGCTGGAGCGCGAGTGCGTGTGCCAGGCGGACACCGTGCTGGCCTGCTCGGACGTGGACGCCGAGCAGCTGCGCGCCATGGGGGCGAAGCGGGTGCACGTGGTGCCCAACGGCGTGAAGCTGCCGGACTTCGCGCCGCGCGGGAGCACGGGCGATGACCTGGTCTTCGTGGGCTCCATGGACTGGTGGCCCAACGAGGACGCGGTGCTGCGGCTGGCGCGCGAGGTGTGGCCGCTGGTGTCGTCGGAGCTGTCGGCCGGCAAGCTCATGGTGGTGGGCCGCAGCCCTCCGGCGTCCGTGCGCGCCCTGGAGAACGAGCGGCTGGTGGTGACGGGCTCGGTTCCCTCGGTGGCGCCGTACCTGGCGCGCGCGCTGGCGACGGCCATTCCGCTGCGCGCGGGCAGCGGGACGCGCCTGAAGGTGCTGGAGGCCGCGGCGGCGGGCGTGCCCGTGGTGGCCACGCGCCTCGCGGTGGAGGGGTTGCCGGTGGTGGAGGGGCGGCACGTGCTCCTGGCGGAGTCCGCGGAGGAGTTCGCGGGCGCGCTGCGCCGGCTGCGCAATGATCCGGACCTGTGCAGCAAGCTCGCCCAGAACGCCCGCCTCATGGCGGAGGCCTTCGCGTGGGACGGCATCGGGGCCGGGCTGGGCGAGCTCTACCAGAACGCGCCGGCCATCGCGGCCCACGGGAAGCAGAGCCCCCGAGCGGAAGCAACCTGAGCCTCGCGGCCCGGGCGCGGTGGGCCACCACCGCACGCCCACCGTCGGGCACGGCGCCTCGCGGCCCGGGCGCGGTGGACCACCACCGCAGGCCCCTTGTCGAGCAGCGTGACCTGCTGGGAGTACCTGGAACGACGATGCGCCGGTGACGCTAGACGCTCGCTCACGCTTCCGGATCGGCAGTTGGCTCCCGGGGCCGCAAAATCGGCCTCAGCGACAGACCAGACGCCCAGGAGTCGCGTTCGCTGGGTTAGACAGCCGCGGCGCGCGCTTCGCGCGAGTCCACGAGGGCGGGCAGGTAGAGCGACTCGATGTACCGATTCGCCATCCGCTCCGGCGCGTGGTGGGCCACGACGTACTCCCGCGCCTCCCGCGCCATCCGCGCGCGCCATCCGGGAGCCGCCAGCAGGGCCGCGAGCGCCGAGGCCAGCGTGCCCGCGTCCCCCGGCGGCACCACCAAGCCGCGCCCCGTGCCCAGCACGTAGGGCAGCTCCCCGACGCCAGCGGCCACCAGCGGCCGCCCCAGCGCCATCGCCTCCAGCGCGACCAGCGGCATGCCCTCCCGCAGGGACGGCATCACCACCGCGTCCGCCGCCGCGTACACGCCGCGCACCTCCGAGCGGAACCCGAGGAAGCGCACCGGCAGTCCCCGCGCCTGCGCCTCCAGCGACCCGCGCAGCGGGCCATCACCCACCAGCAGCAGCGTGGGCACCGTGGCGCCAGGCGTCCGGGCCAGCCGGTGCATCGCGTCCAGGAGCACCTGGGGGCCCTTCTCCACCGACAGGCGCCCCACCAGCGTGATGACGGCCCCGTCCGGCGCGAGCCCCAGCGCCTCGCGGGCTTGGACTCGCTCGGCCTCCGTGCACGCCTCCGCGAGCGGCAGCGCGTTGGGGATGTAGACCACCGGCGAGCGGTGGACATACCGGCGCAGGCGCGCGGTCAGCTCGCGCGACACCGCCGCCACCGCGCGGGTGCAGTTGCCCAGCACGCGCGCCAGCCCCTCGTAGGCGATCAGCGCGGGCGTGGCGCCGGTGTCACCATGGTACGTGGCCACCAGCGGCACCCCGGCGAGCGCGCTCGCGGCGGCGCCCAGCGTGAGTGACTTGTAGTCATGCGCGTGCAAGAGCCCCACGCCGCGCCGCTTCATCTCCGAGGCGAGCGTCGCCACGGCCGTCGCGCTGAAGCGGCCGGGGACCTCCAGCGTCAGCGCGTCCAACCCCTGCTCCCGGGCCGCGCCCGACAGCACGTCCACCCGCCCCGGCGCGACGAGGCTGCACACCTGCGCCCGCCAGGGCGACGGCGTCGACGTGGCCAGCGACAGCAACGCCCGCTCCGCGCCATACAGGCCGCAGGTGCTGCGCACATGGAGGAGGGTGGAGTGCGGCAACCGTGGTTCTCCCGTGCCCGCTCACGCCTGGGCGCGAGCCGCGGCACTCCGGTAGAGCCTCGCGTAGGTGTCCACCATCGTGGAGAGCGAGTAGCGCTGCGCCTCGCGCTTCGCGGCCTCGCCCAGCTTGGAGCGCAGCTCCGCGTCGTGGACCAGGCGCTTCACCGCGCTCCCGAGCGCATCCACATCCCCGGACGGCACCAGGAGCGCGGTCTGCCCCTCGCGGTGCACCTCGCGGATGGCCGGGATGGCGTGCGACACGGTGGGCAGCCCCACCGCCATCGCCTCCAGCAGCGACAGCGAGCGGCCCTCGCGGCGCGACGGCTGCACGTAGACATCAAACGCGGGCAGGAGCCTGCTCGCCTCCAGGAGCGCGCCCGTGAAGTGCATCCGCCCGGCCAAGGGCGACGCGGCGGCGCGCGCCCGCAGCGAGGACTCCATGGGGCCGGGGCCGATCATCACCAGGTGGGTGTCCTTCTCGTCCGCGAAGTGGCGCAGGAAGGCGTCCACCAGCAGGTCCGGGCCCTTCTCCTCGGAGAGGCGGCCCAGGTAGCCCACCACCCTGGCGTCCTTCGGCAGGCCCAGGCGCTCACGCGCGGCATGGCGGGCCTCCTCGCCGCTGGCCACCTCCAGCGGCACGCCGTTCTCGATGGTGACGACGTTGGAGCGCAGCCTCGGGCTCCAGCGCTCCAGGCTGGAGCGCACCTCGCTGCCACACGCGACCAGGGACTGGGTGAACATGGCGGCGGCCATGGCGGCGGGGCGCAACTTGCCCCGCGGTTCCACCGTCTGATGGAAGGTGCCCATCACGGGCGTGCGCGGACGCAGCGTCCGGGTGGCGACGGCGTTGAGCCAGGGCCCCACGTCGTGGCCATGGACCACGTCCGCGCCAAAGACATCCACCTCCTGGGCCAGCCGGCGGATGGCCGCGGGCGTCATGCCGGCGAGGCCTCCCAACCAGACCGTGGGGACATTGGCGCGCTGGAGCAGCTCGCGCACAGGACCATCCGGCCCCAGGGCCAGCACCACGGATTCAATGCCCCGATCGCGGCCATGTTGGGACAGCCGGACGACCAGCTGCTCGAGGCCGCCCATCTCCAGGCCGTACATCACATGTGCCACGCGCGTCGGAGGCGTCGTTGGGTGCATTACGTTCGTCATGGACGCGGCCAAGCTAGGCACGTCCCCCTGGCCCGCAACCCCCCGTGGGCGGCCCCCTTCCGGGAGGATGTCCGACAGTGGAAGTTCCCGCGCGAAGCGTGAAGACGCGCTGCTGCGCTGAAGCCATGCCCGCCCGCACAGATGGCGCTGTTTCAATTCCTGGCGGAATTGTCTCGCGCGCCCCGACCTTTTTCCGTCAGCCACGCGAGAATTGCCAGCCATCCATGAAAAACTTGGATTCCATGTTGACAACATGCGAAGCCACCGTCGGGTTTCACAGACAAGGGAGTCCGACGTGCTTCGACATGCATCACGATGGATGACGACCTTCATGCTGGGGTTCGCCTGTGTGCAGACGGGCTGTGCCCCCGCTGAGCCGCCGACGACGCAGTCGCCGGAGGCGGCGTCGGTCTCGCGGCCGCTGCTGGCCGGTGAGCGTTCGCTGCTGGGCACCACCGCGCTCCCGGCCGTGGAGGCCGCGGACGACAGCGGCGCGGTGGAGCTGGGCGTGCGCTTCCGCAGCGACGCGCCCGGGCGGATCATGGGCGTGCGCTTCTACAAGGGCGCCGGCAACACGGGCACGCACACCGGCAGCCTGTGGACGGCGTCCGGCTCCCTGCTGGCCACCGCCACGTTCCAGGACGAGACGGCCTCCGGCTGGCAGGAGGTGCGCTTCGCCTCGCCGGTCACCATCTCCGCCGACACGAGCTACGTCGTCTCGTACCACGCGCCCGCGGGGCGCTACGCCGTGACGGGCAACGGCTTCGCGTCCGCGCTGGACGCGCCGCCCCTGCACGCCGAGGCGGCCAACAATGGCCTCTACCGCTACGGCACCAGCGGCGTCCCCACGGACACGTACAACGCGAGCAACTACTGGGTGGACGTGGCCTTCCAGCCCAACGACACCACGCCCCCGCGCGCGCCCACCCACGTCACCGCCCTGCCCAGCTCGCCCACCGCCATCGATCTGACCTGGTACGCGTCCGTGGACGGCAGTGGCGAGACGCAGGGCAACGCCCGCTGGCACCTGGTGTACCGGGGCGGCCAGCTCATCGCGGAGCTGCCCGGCACCACCACGCGCTTCCGCGACACCGGCCTGGCTCCATCCACCGCGTACACGTACACCGTGCGCGGCCGTGACGCCGCCGGCAACGTGAGCGTGGACTCCCCGGCCGTGACCGCCACCACGCTCTCGAGCGCGGCCTGCGCCCCGTGCAGCCTGTGGGACGCCGTCACGGGCGCCCCCCAGTACGAGAACGCCGACACCACCCCGGCGGAGGTCGGCGTGAAGTTCCGCACGGACGTGGCGGGCACGGTGACGAAGGTCCGCTACTACAAGGGCAGCACCGACAACGGCCCGCACGTGGGCCACCTGTGGAGCGCCACCGGCACGCTGCTGGCCACCACGGAGACGACGCCCGCCGAGACGGGCTTCGGCTGGCGCGAGCTGTCCTTCCCCACGCCGGTGAGCCTGGCCGCGAACACGACCTATGTCGTGTCGTACTTCGCCACGGGCGGGCGCTACGCCATCACCCCGTACTACTTCAACACGGCGGGCGTGGACGTGCCCCCGCTGCACGCGCCCTCCACCGTGGAGGCCGGTGGCAACGGCGTGCGCAACCTCAACGGCAGCGCCTTCCCCACGGAGGCGTGGCTCAACACCAACTTCTGGGTGGACGTGACCTTCGCCCCCTCGGCGCCCGGGAGCCCGTCGACGGTGGACCTGACCGTGCAGCAGGCGTTCCCGGAGGGCGCGGGCGCCAACGGCGACGTGCTCTTCTACGACATCACCGTGACGAACCAGGGCACGGCGACCGCCACCCACGTCACGGTCAACGTCCCGGTCCCCGCCGGCCTGAGCTCCTTCTTCTATTCAGGGACCCCCTCGTCCGGCAGCGGCGGTTACTGCTCGTTCGTCAGCGACCTGGAGTGCGGCACGCCCACCCTGGCGCCGGGCGCGAGCTTCACCATCCAGGTGCAGGCCATCCCCTTCAGCGCGGGGACGTTCACGAGCCAGGCCACCGTCTCCTCCTCGGAGACGGACAGCGTGCCGGGCAACAACACCCACGCGCTGACCATCCCGGTGGGCCCGTCCACCAACCTCGTCACCTTCGACGCGTTCCCCGGTCAGGACGAGACCTTCAACGGCCCGCACGGCCCCATCCACTTCGGCCTCGACCGCTGGTACATCGCGTCGCCCTGGGGCGGGTTCGACACGAAGAGCATCTCGTTCAACGGCGGTGGCCTCACCCAGGCCAGCCTGTCCATCTTCGGTCAGCGGCGCGTCCTGGGCCTGGACGCCTTCACCTGGGACAGCGGCGCCACGCTCACCCTGAGCTGCATCGACCTGCCCACCCTCACCTTCCCGCTGGCCGCGGGCCAGGTGACGCACGTGGTGCCCAGCTGGCAGTCGCCCTGCACGGTCTTCACCGTGACGACGTCCAACGGCTGGGACACGAACTTCGACAACCTGGAGCTGTCGCCGCGCCCCTGAGCGTGTGACCCACGGGAGGGCGGGCATGCTTCACGGATGCCCGCCCCTCCCCACCATGTGGCTCCTCGGCCTGGCTCCGGGCCCAGCCCGAAGTCGAGTCCGCCCACGGCTCCGGCAAGCACAACTACGACTACCGGGTGAAGGGCACCGGCATCACCAACGTCGTCACCTGCCACGACCCGTAGCGAGCGGGGCTACGACGGCCGCTCGGTCTCGCACGCGGCGGCGCGCGCACGCAGCAGGGCCTGCTCCTTCGCGTTGCGCGTGAGCGACGCGGCCCGCTCGAACTCCGCCTGGGCCTCCTTCAGGCGCCCCAGCTTCAGGAGCAGGTCGCCGCGCACGGCGGGCAGCAGGTGGTAGTGCTTGAGCGACGGCTCGGCCACGAGCTGCTCCACGAGCTCCAGCCCCGCCGCGGGGCCAGACGCCATCGACACGGCGACGGCGCGGTTCAGCTCCACCACCGGCGACGGCGTGAGCCGCGCGAGCACCGCGTAGAGCGCCGCGATGCGCTGCCAGTCCGTCTCCTCCGGCGTGCGCGCCCGCGCGTGGCAGGCGGCGATGGCGGCCTGCACCGTGTACGGGCCCGGCGCCCCCGCCTTCTCCGAGCGCTCCAGCGCCGCGAGCCCCCGGCGGATGAGCAGCGGATCCCACAGCGCGCGGTTCTGCTCCAGCAGCAGCACGGGCGCGCCGGACGGTCCCACCCGTGCCCGGGACCGCGACGCCTGGATCTCCATCAGCGCCACCAGCCCGTGCACCTCCGGCTCGCCCGGCGCCAGCTCCGCGAGGATGCGGCCCAGGCGCAGCGCGTCCTGGCAGAGCTCCGGCCGCATCCAGTCATCGCCCGCGGTGGCGGAGTAGCCCTCGTTGAAGATGAGGTAGATGACCTCCAGCACCGACGCGAGCCGCGCGGACAGCTCCTCGCCCCGGGGGACCTCGAAGGGGACGCCCTTCTCCGCCAGCGTGCGCTTGGCCCGGACGATGCGCTGGGCCACCGTGGGCTCCGGCACCAGGAAGGCGCGGGCGATCTCCTCCGTCGTCAGGCCGCCCAACAGCCGCAGCGTGAGCGCCACCCGCGCCTCCGGGGACAGCACCGGGTGGCAGGAGGTGAAGATGAGGCGCAGCAGGTCGTCGCCGACGTCGTCGTCCAGCGCCGCGTCCAGGTCTGGCACCTCCGCCTCCTCCAGCCCGTGCCCCAGCTCCTCGTGCTTGCGCGCGAGCAGCTTGTGACGGCGCAGCTCGTCGATGGCGCGGCGCTTCGCGGTGGCCATGAGCCACGCGCCCGGGTTCTCCGGCACGCCCGTCACCGGCCACTTCTCCAGCGCCACCACCAGCGCGTCCTGCGCCAGCTCCTCCGCCAGCCCCACGTCGCGCACCATGCGCGCAAGCCCGGCGATGAGCCGGGCCGCCTCGATTCTCCACACCGCGTGCACCGCGGCCTGAGCCTTGGACATCGTCACGGCGCGAACTCAATCAAATGCACGCCGAATGAGCGCCCCGGAAATCGACACACGGGCGCGCTTTTCTTCTTCAGGGCACTCCCCCGCCCTTCCAGGCAGGGGAGCGACCGGACACGGCCCCGGGCTCCCCCACCTGGAGGGAGCCCGGGGCCGTCACCTCACGCCCTCGCCTCGGCGCTGGGGGTGCTGACCGCCTCCGGCACCGGCTCGTACGTCCCCAGGCGCATGCTGGCCTGGGCGCGTCCCTGCGTGCGGCCGCGCAGCGCCGTCACGTAGCCGAACAGGCGCGCCATGGGCACCCGCGCGGACACGCTCCGCGCCGGGCCCTTCGCCTCCATCCCCAGCACCCGTCCCCGCCGCGACGCCAGGTCTCCCAGCACGTCGCCCAGGAACTCCTCCGGCGTCACCACCTCCACCTCCATCACCGGCTCCAGCCCCTGCACGCCCACGCGCCGCGCGGCCTCCTGGAGCGCCAGCGAGCCCGCCACCATGAAGGCCTGCGGCGTGCTGTCCTTCACGTGCGTGTCCCCATCCACCAGCCGCACCTCCACGTCCACCAGCGGCACGCCCTCGCGCACGCCGCGCGCCATGGCCCCGGCCACGCCCTTCTCAATCGCGGGCACCAGCTCGCGGGGGATGGCACCGCCCTTCGTGGCGTCCACGAAGACGAGCCCCGCCCCTCGCGGCGCCGGCCCCACGTCCAGCACCACGCGCGCGTACTGCCCGGGCCCGCCGGACTGGCGGACATGGCGGTACTCCTGGCGCACCGAGCCCCGGAGCGTGTCGCGGTACGCCACCTTCGGCTGTCCCACGCGCGCCTCGACGCCGAACTCCGTCCTCAGCCGGTCCACGACCACCTCCAGGTGCAGCTCCCCCATGCCGGACAGCAGCACCTGGCCGCTCTCCGCGTCCACGCCCACGCGCAGCGACGGGTCCTCCGCCGCCAGCCGCTGCAGGCCCTCCTCCAGCTTCGGCAGCTCCGCGGGCGAGCGCGCCTCCACGGCGAGCTGCACCACGGGCTCCATCACGTTCAGCGCCTCCAGCACCACCGGCGCCTCCGGGTCGCACAGCGTGTCGCCCGTGCGCACGCCCTTGAGCCCCAGCGCCGCGCACAGGTCGCCCGCGTGCACCTCCGCCACCTCCTCGCGGCGGTTGGCGTGCATGAACATCAGGCGCCCCACCCGCTCCTTGCGGCCGGTGGCGGGGTTGAGGAGGACGGTGCCCGAGGACAGCGTGCCGGAGTACACCCGCAGGAACACGATGCCCCCCACGGCCCTGTCGCTCATCAGCTTGAACGCCAGCGCCGTGGGCGGCCCCGAGTCCGACGCGGGACGGCGGACGCGCTCGCCGGTGCCCGGCACACAGCCCTCCACGGCGGCCAGGTCCGCGGGCGACGGCAGGTAGTTGACGACCGCATCCAGGAGCATCTGCACCCCCTTCTTCTTGAAGGCCGAGCCGCACAGCACCGGCACCAGCGTCCGCGCGAGGGTGCCCGCGCGCAGCGCGCGCTCCAGGTCCTCCGCGGTGATGTCCTCCACCCGCCCGTCCACGAACTTCTCCAGCACCGCCGCGTCCACGTCCGCGCAGACCTCGATGAGGCGCATGCGGTACGGCCTCACCGCCTCCAGCAGCTCCGGCGGCACTGGCGCGTCGTCCTCGAAGCGGCCGTCGTCGCCCAGGAAGCGCACGAGCCGCATGCGCACCAGGTCCACGAGCCCCTGGAAGTCCGCGCCGTCGCCCACGGGCCACTGCACGGCCACCGGGCGCACGCCCAGCCGGTCCACCAGGGACTGCACGCTCAGGGCGAAGTCCGCGCCCACCTTGTCCATCTTGTTGATGAACGCGATGCGCGGCACCCCATAGCGGTCCGCCTGGCGCCACACCGTCTCCGACTGCGGCTCCACGCCCTGGCTGGCGTCGAAGACCGCCACCGCGCCGTCCAGCACGCGCAGCGAGCGCTCCACCTCGATGGTGAAGTCCACGTGGCCCGGCGTGTCCAGGATGTTGATGCGGTGGGGCACACCCGCCTCCCGTCCGTGCCGGGGCTGCCAGAAGGCCGTCGTCGCCGCGGAGGTGATGGTGATGCCGCGCTTCTTCTCCTGCTCCATCCAGTCCATCTCCGTGGAGCCCGCGTGCACCTCTCCCGTGGCGTGGATGCGGCCGGTGAAGAAGAGGACGCGCTCGGTGAGCGTCGTCTTGCCCGCGTCGATGTGGGCCATGATGCCGATGTTGCGATACCGCTCGATGCGCGTGGTGCGAGGCATGGAAGTCTCCCGTTCCCGTCCGGGCGGCGAGGCCCGCGGGTGTATTGGATTGAGGCGCTGGTTGGACGTGAGGAAGGGGCCGGGGGCGGCCTTCAGGCGCGCACGCGCACCCGGGGCCGGAGCGGCACGTCAGGCCGCCACGGAGAGGCGCGAGGACACACGAAGGCCCTCCCGGAGAGGGGACGGGCGGAGCCGGAGCTCACGGCACGCGGGCAACCAGCCACGGCGCGCGCCGGAGGACTCCGGTCCGCCTGCTCAAATATCGAGCAGGACCTCGTGACGGGGGTCGAGGCGCACGTCCGCCGTCGGCGCGAACGCGCTCAGGACAGGCAGGACCTGGAAGCAGACGGGCCTCATCACAAGACAGGAGTAAGACAGCCGGGAGGCCTTGTCAATCCGACCGCCCCCGCCGCGCTCCGGCCCCGGAAATGAATTCCGAAAGAATATCCGCCCCGCGCGCCGTAGATGTGGCGGCTGGCCACAGAAGCCAGCCCCTGATTCCATCCGAGGGGGACGTATGTCCACGTTTCACAAGAGCTTGCTGACGGCGTCCATGGCGCTCGTCGGCTTGAATGGGTGTGTCTACGGCTTCATCTACGACTCGGCGACGGGCAGCGCCGTGGAGGGCGTGACGGTCTACGTCGCCTCCGGCACCTGCTCCGGCAGCGGGTGTGGCACCGGCCTCCCGACCCAGACGACGGACTCGTCCGGCCTCTTCGTCTTCGACGCGTACGGCAACCACAACGGCGAGGACGACGTCCAGATCATCATGCCGGCGTCCGGCGAGGAGGCGCTGCGGCTCGTCTACTCCCGCGCGGGCTACCGCTCCGTCACCGTCTACCACCGGCCCAAGTACTCGACGATGACGCAGGGCGATAACGAGTACCAGGTCTCCGCCGTGCAGCCTGTCTACCTGTGCGCGCTCAACGCCGTGGACACGGACGGCGACGGCGTCTGCGACGCGGCCGAGAACCAGTACGGCACCAACCCCAACAACTCCGACACGGACGGCGACCGCATCAGCGACTACGCGGAGCTGTATGGCTACGGCGGCGTGGACCTGCGCTACTGGGGCGCGGATCCGCGCAAGAAGGACGTGTTCGTGGAGGTGGACTACTACGCGGACCGCAAGCCCACCCAGGGCGCGCTGGACCGCGTGACGACGGCCTTCGCCAACGCGCCGGTGTCCAACCCCAACGGCACCACGGGCATCGCGCTGCACCTGGTGCTGGACTCGCAGATCGCCGCCGCGGACGCCATCTCCAACCTGGACACGGGCTGGGTGGGCGTCGACGCCATCAAGGCCAAGTACTTCAAGTCGCGCCGGGCGCCCTTCTTCCACTACGCCCTGTTCGCGAACACCTACGGCACGACGACCTCCAGCGGCCTGTCGCGCGGCATCCCCGCGCATGACCTCATCGTGACGCTGGGGGGCTGGTCCACGCCGGGCGGCACGGAGCTCCAGCAGGCCGGCACCCTCATGCACGAGCTGGGGCACAACATCGGCCTGCGGCACGGCGGCAACGACGACGCCAACTACAAGCCCAACTACCTGAGCGTGATGAACTACGAGTACCAGACGGTGGGCCTGCGCATCGACGGCGTGGACAGCGTGCTGGACTACTCGCGCGTCCGCGTCGCCTCCGTCAACGAGGCGTCCGTCAACGAGGTCTCCGCCTTCGCGCCCGTCGCCCCCACCACGGAGGCGGACCTGGCCCACATCGGCGTGCGCATCAACGGCGCGCAGCGCGCCGGCACCGCGAGCGCGAACCTGGACATCAACGGCAACGGCGCCATCCAGACCGCGTCCTTCGCCTACAACTTCAACCGCGACAGCGACAGCACGGACATCTTCCCCGCGTCGCAGCATGACTGGCTGGCCCTGGTGTACGACGGCGCCGGGCAGATCGGCGACGGCTGGCTGGGCACCGCCCAGGGCCTGAGCCGCCAGCAGCCCTTCTTCGTCGTCCCGGAGAAGACGGACTCCTGCCTCACGGAGCAGATGCTCCTCGGCCGGTAGTCCCCGGCCCTCCCGCCTGTGGAGGGTCATCCCCCGCCGGGTCCCTCGCCACGAGGGGCCCGGCGGTCGTCCATCCACCCTCGGCCCGCGTAGACTCCGGCGCATGCCGCATGTCGCCCTCTTGGGATACGGACGTTTTGGACGCGCGCTGGGAGCGCTGCTGGAGGCGGTGGGCGTGGAGCAGCGCGCCCTGGATCCGGTGGCGGACATCCCGGAGCCGCTGCGCGCGTGCTCGATGCCAGAGCTGCTGGAGGGGGCGGAGCTGGTGGTGGTGGCGGTGCCGGTGCCCCAGCTGCGGGACGTGCTGCGCTCGCTGCGGCCCTTCCTCACGCCGGAGCACCTGGTGCTGGACGTGGGCAGCGTGAAGGTGAAGCCCGTGGAGGCGCTGACGGAGGTGCTGGGCGCCGCGGTGCCCTGGGTGGGGACGCATCCGCTCTTCGGCCCCTTGAGCCTGGCCATGGCGGAGCGTCCCATGCGCGTCGTGCTCTGCCCCAACCCGCTGCATCCGGAGGCGGCCCCGCGCGCCCGGCGCTTCTACGAGGGGCTGGGCTGCGAGGTGATCGAGCAGACGCCGGAGGGCCACGACCAGGTGATGGCGCGCACGCACGCGCTCACGTTCTTCGTGGCCAAGGGCATGGTGGACTCGGGCGCGGCGGCGGACGTGCCCTTCGCGCCCGCCAGCTTCCAGGCGCTGTCGCGCACCATCGAGACCGTGCGCGCGGACGCGGGCCACCTCTTCAACGCCATCCAGCAGGAGAACCCCTTCGCCACGCAGGCGCGGGGGCGGCTGCTCGCGGCGCTCCAGGACATCCACCGCGACCTGGAGGCGCTCCCCGCCGCGGCGCAGGCGCCCGAGGCTCCGGGGCTCGCCGCGCCCGGCCTGGAGCCGGGAGCCCAGGCACCTCAGGAGCCGCGCGAGCACCTCGACGCGCTCGACCGGGAGCTGGTGGAGCTGCTCGCCCGCCGCGAGGAGCTGGTCCGCCGCCAGCGCCGCGCCCGGGCCTCCGGGGACGAGCCCGCGCGCACGGAGGCGCTGCTCGCCGTGCGCCGCGCCTGGGCCCGGGAGCGGGACGGGGACGCGCAGCAGGTGGAGGCCGTCTTCCGCGTCGTGCTGGGCGGCGGCCCGCGATGAAGCGGCGCGCCCCTCGCGGGGCGGAGCGCCGGCGCCGGGCCCGGGAGACGCAGGCCCAGCAGCGCGAGGCCGCGGCGGTGAGACACATCCTCGATCACGATGCGCTCCTCGGAGGCACCTATGCGCTGGTGGCCGGCGAGCTCCAGCACTGGACGCGCATGCCCCGCGACGGCGCGCTCGTGCGGGACGCCGTGATGATGGGTGATGGGCTGGCCAGCCGCCTCACCTCCTACCTGAAGCGTCACGGCCGGGCGTTCTCCACCCTGGAAGAGGCGGAGTTCGCGCTGTCCGGTGAGCCCAGCGGCGTGCTGGACTGAGCCTCAGAGGTACTCGTCCAGCCAGTCGAACATCCGGTGGTTCGCCACGGCCTGCGCGCCCTCCTGGCAGTGCAGGAGCCCCGTGTCCTCGGTGGTGAAGAGCATGTAGTCCTTCGGGCACTCCAGCGCGTCGAAGAGCAGCCGGGCCTGCCCCTGCGAGAAGGCCTCGGCCGTGCCGTCCATCACCAGCGTGCGGCAGCGGATGCGGTGGACGATGGGCTCGTTGTTGTACCGGCGCAGCTCGAAGAGCAGCGCGGACGGCGTGCTCACGCCGTGCTTGAACATCGCGTCCCGCATGTACCAGCGGTAGAGGAACACCTGCCCCATCAACTGGAGCATGGCCGCGTCGAAGGCCTGGGGGTCGCTGTCCAGGAGCGGCATCAGCTCCGGGAAGTAGGTGTTGAACTGCTCGAAGGAGGAGTCGCCCCAGTTGAGGACGCCGGGGTTGGGGATGAGGAGCTTGATGCGCCGCTCGAACGCGGCCGCGCGCGGCACCAGCGCGCCGCCCATGCTCCACCCCAGGAGCGCGATGCGCCGCGAGTCCACGCCCGCGATGCACAGCGCGAAGTCCACCACCGGCCGGATGACCTGCTCCCAGTCATGGCGGAAGGGCAGCCCCTGCTCGCGGATGGCCATGCCCTGGCCGGGCGCGTGCACGATGAGGCAGTGGTAGCCCCGCGCGAGCGCCGCGTCGATGACGTACTTGGACTCCTCCGGCCACGCGTCGCGGCCCTGCTGGAAGATGAGCAGCGGCGCGACGCCCCGGACGCTCGGGGCACGGAAGAAGTAGCCGGGCAGCGTGGTGCGCTCGTAGGGGATGCGCACGGGGGTGCCCGGAATCTTCAGCAGCGGGAGCGCCTTGTTGTAGGCGTCCACCGCCTTGCGCCCGATGGCGACCACGCCCGGGTGGGTGGGCTCGGGGTGGTGGATGAGCGCGGCGCGGTAGTAGTTGGCCGCGCGCAGGTAGGCGTTGCCCGCGCTGATGCCGTGGCGGCGCGACAGGCTCGCGTCCCCCATGGCGCGGATGCGGTCGGCGGTGCGGACCCACTCATTGGGCCAGCTCCAGTCATCCCCCGCGACGATGCGGGTCGCGGTGTCCAGCACCTCGCCGATGTCCGCCTGGGCGCTGTAGGTCGCGGCCAGGAAGTGCAGGAGCTGGCTCTCCATGATGGGGTCCGCCATCAGCCCCAGCTCCCACCAGGGCCGGGGCTCCTCCACGGCGGCCGTGGAGGGCGTGGTGCTCGCCACGGCGGGAGCGCCCCGGAGGAGCGCGAGCCCCCCGGTCAGCCCCAGGCTGGCTTGGATGAGGGAGCGACGGTCCAGTGTGATGCCCATGGTCTCTGGCCTCCAGCAAAGCGGGTGCTGAGGGCTCGAACACCGGGGGGCTTCCCTTCTGTCACCCGCTGTCTTTCAGCGCGTGGCCACCAGGGCGAACACGCGGTGGGGCACGGCGAACGGCGCGTCCGGGAAGCGCTCATCGAGCAGCCTCGCGTGCGCGACGTCGAAGCGGGCGGCCTCCTCCGGAGAGAGCACCGGCCCCACCTTGGCGCTGGCGCGCACCCGCCCCATCCAGGCCTCGCGGGAGTAGTGGACGACGGCGTCGAAGGTGAAGGACTCCAGGCGGGTGAAGCCCGCCGTGGCGGCATCCTGGAACCAGCGGGGATAGACCCCGGCGTCGTGCCCGAACTCGACATAGGGCGCGACCTGAGAGGGATTGAAGGTGTCGATGAGGGTGTGGACCACCTGCACGATGTTGCCCGGCAGAGGCAGCCAGTCGAAGTGCGCGATGACCAGCCGTCCTCCCGGCGCCAGCACCCGCCAGGCCTCCCGGGCCGCGGCGGCGCGGTCGAACCAGTGCCAGCACGTGCCCGCGGTGACGAGCCCGAAGGACTCCGGGGGCAGGCCGGTCCGCTCCGCGGGCGCCACCCGGAAGTCGATGGACAGCCCCTCCTCGGCGGAGAGCCGCCGGGCCGAGTCCAGCATGGACTCCGAGAGGTCGAGCGCCGTGACGACGCCCCCTCGCCTCGCCAGCCCCCGCGCGAGCGTGCCCGTGCCCGCCCCCAGGTCGAGGACGCGCTGTCCGGGCTGGAAGATGCCTTCGCGAAGGAGCCGCTCGAAGAAGGCCTCCGGGAAGCCGGCGCGGTGCCGGGCGTAGTCCTCCGACGTGCGGCCAAAGTCCACCTGCATGGCATGTCCTCCCGTGTCTGGGGCTCCACGCGTCCATGAGGAAAGACACGTCGACAGCGGCTCCGTGCCGCGCCGACACTCTCCTTCCAGGAGGCGGGTGGAGCATGGATAGACGCCGGGGTGGACGCTCTCAATCTCGATTCGACCATCAACCTGAGCGGGAGGAGGCCCTGGTGTCGGCGCGCGAGGCGGCGGCGCTGCTCGGCGTGAAGCGCGCGACGCTCTACACCTACGTGAGCCGGGGGCTGGTGCGGTGCGTGCCGGTGCAGGGGACGAAGGAGAACCGCTATGCCCGCGCGGACCTGGAGCGGCTGAAGGTCCGCCACGACGCGAGAGCGGGCCACGCGGCGGTGGCGGCGGGCGCGCTGCGCTGGGGCGAGCCCGTCATCGACTCCGCCGTGTCGCGCGTGGAGGCGAAGGGCCTGGCGTACCGCGGACGCCACTCCGCGGTGGAGCTGGCGACGCAGGGCCGCGCCTTCGAGGACGTGGCGGAGCTGCTGTGGTCCGGCGAGCTGCCGGAGCGCACGGGCACGGTATGGCGCGCGCCGCGAGCGCCCTTCCCGCCCGCCGCGCTGACGGCGCTGCTGCCCCGGAGCACGCCCCCGGCGGAGGTGCTGGCGACGCTGGTGGCGCTCCTGGGCGCGAGGGATCCCGTGCGCTTCGCCGCGCCGCCGGAGCGGGAGCTCGCACGGGCCCGGGGGCTGCTGCGGCACCTGGCGGCCTGGGTGTGCGGCGCCCGGTCGCCGGAGCGCGTGGGGCTCGCCTCGCGTGAGCGGACGCTGGCGGGCTCGCTGGCGCGCGCGTGGGGTGCCCGGTCCCCCCGCGCGCCCGCGCTGCTGAACCAGGCGCTGGTGCTCTGCGCGGACCACGAGCTGAACGTGTCGACCTTCGCCGCGCGGGTGACGGCGTCGTCCGGCGCGGACCTGTACGCGTGCGTGGGCGCGGCGATGGCGGCGCTCTCCGGACCGAAGCACGGCGGCGCGTGCGACCGCGTGGAGGCGCTCCTCGCGGAGGTGGGCCGACCGGAGCGCGCGAAGGAGGTGGTGGCCACGTACCTCCACCGCGGTGAAGCCGTGCCGGGCTTCGGCCACCGGCTGTACCCGAAGGGAGATCCCCGCACGCCCTCGCTCATCCAGGCCGCGCGGGAGCTCCGCCCGGGGGCGCGCACGGTGCGCGTGGCCTCCGCGCTGGTGGAGGTGATGCGCGACGCGGGACACCCCGCGCCATCGATGGAGGTGGGGCTGGTGATGCTGGCGGAGGCGCTGGGCCTGCCGAGGGGCGCCGCGTCCGCGGTGTTCGCCGTGGGGCGCTCGGCGGGCTGGGTGGCCCACGTGCTGGAGCAGCGGGAGCAGGGCCACCTGCTGCGGCCCAGGGCCCGCTACGTCGGTCCCTCTTCACCGTCTCACGCCGCGGCGGATTGAATTCAGCCGTTGGGATTCAGGGTGGACATGGGGCTGTTGGTGGACCCAATGCGTTTCTTCACCTTCTCCTGGAGCCACTGCATGAAGAAGACCGCCCTGCTGACCTGCCTGCTCGGATTGCTGGGAGCCCTCCCGGCCAGCGCCGCTGACGTCGACGTCAAGGACGTGTTCGGCAAGGAGGTCCCCATCGGGCAGGGCCGTCCCACCCTGGTGCTGTATGCCAACAAGGGCACCCGGGAGGAGCTGCGCCAGAACGCCTCCCAGTTCGTCTACGGCGTGCGGGAGAAGAAGCCCATCGTCGTCATCCACGTGGACCTGCGCGACGTCCCGGGCCTCTTCAAGGGCATGGCGCGCGGGGAGATCCGCAAGAGCCGCGACGAGTCGCTCGAGGCCATGAAGGACCTGTACCGGCAGAAGGGTGAAGCGCCGCCGCCCGAGCTGGACTCGTCGCTCTACATGGTGGCGGACTCCAAGGGGGAGCCCCACAAGGCGATGGGGCTCGAGAAGGGGTTCGACCGCGTGTTCGCCCAGGTGCTGGGCTCCTCCGGCCAGGAGCTCGCGCGGGGGACCTTCTCGTCCGCGGCCCGGCAGCTCAGCCAGGCGATGACCACGGCCCCCACCGTGGCGTCCCGCCGCCCCTGACCCCAACAAGGGCCCCCCGCGCACCCGGACGGCGCGCGGGTGGACGGCCGGGGATGGCTGGCATTGCCCCGCGTGAAGCGCCACGGACCCCAGGTGCGCACAAGGGCAGGCGTTGGCCAGGCTGACGTCTCCCGTTCCACCTGGAGTCGTCCATGCACGTTGAAGCCCCTCGCAGCGCCCGTTCCCCGAAGGTCGTGACGTTCCTCCGCATCCCGGTGCTGGTCGCCGTGGGCATGATGACGATGGGCAGCGGCATGGGGAACCCCGGCTGTGGCAGCAGCTCGTACTCCGACTGTGAGGAAGGCTGCGCCATCTCGGGCACCTATGCCGTCCAGTTCGCGGACACATCCCCTCCGGGGGAAGGGTGTGAGGCTTTGGGACAGGGCCTGCCGGCGGGTCCGCTCGTGTTGAGCCTGTCCGGCACCTATGTCACGGGCCAGCTTGGCGACGACTACCTGTCGGGCTACTACCACGGTGAGCCCTCCCGGGAGCTCAACTTCACCCTCGCGCAGAACCAGCCGGTGCGCCTCGAGCGCATCCTCACCATCGAATCGACGGTGCGCGCTCCGGCCCCCCGCTCGGACACCGATGCCTCGACCATCGAGGGCCAGTACGAGGTGAAGCTCTCCTCCTTGGACGACGGCAGCGTGAAGTGTCTCATCCGGCGGAGCTTCACCGCGACCCGGTAGGAATTCCGCCGGGGGGCGCCCCCGGGTCCTACTCGGGGTGCGGTAGGGTCTGGGGCCATGCGTACTCCCCTCATGGCCTCATTGTTGTTCCTGATGATGGCGTCGCCGGCCCGGGCCGCCGTGCCCGCCGGCTTCGTGGAAACGAGCTCTTCGTCCAGCAGCCTGTCGCAGGCGACCGGCATGGCGTGGGCGCCGGATGGTTCGGGGCGGCTGTTCGTCACGCTGAAGAACGGCATCGTGCGGACGGTGGCCATGAAGGACGGGGTGCTGGAGACGCAGCCCGGCACCTCCACGCTGGTGACGCGCACGTTCGCCACGGAGCCGGTGGTCCACGTCAACAGCGAGTGTGGCCTCATCGGCATCGCGTTCGACCCGAACTACGTGGTCAACCGGTACGTCTACGTCTTCGTCACCGTCGCTCCCTCCGAGCAGCGCATCGTCCGCTACACGGACGCCAACGGCACGGGCATCGCACGCACGGAGGTCGTCAAGGGGCTGCCCACGGCGGGCAACAACCACGACGGCGGCGGGCTGGGCTTCGGCCCGGACGGCAAGCTCTACTGGTCCATTGGCGACCTGGGCAACGGCTCCGGCGTGGACGCGGACCTGACGTCCCTGGCGACCAAGGTGAGCCGCGCCAACCTGGACGGCACGCCCGCCAATGACAACCCGTTCAACGACGGCGTGGGCCCCAACAACGAGTACATCTGGGCGCGCGGCTTCCGCAACCCGTTCACCTTCACCTTCCAGCCCAGCAACGGCCGGCTGTGGGTCAACAGCGTGGGCGACGGCTACGAGCAGGTCTTCGTCGTGAGCCGGCGCGCCCACGCTGGCTACAACGACTACGAGAACAACCAGCCGCTCGGGAACGACTACATCACGCCGGTGGTCAAGTACCGCACCAACAGCATCGACACGCGCAACCTCACCGCCACGGGCGCGGTGCGCAGCGGGGGCGTCACGACGTTCACGACGACGGGGCCGCACGGCTTCCGCAAGGGGGAGAAGCTCACGCTCGAGGATGTCGGGGACGCGAGCTTCAACGGCGAGTTCTACGTCGCCAGCGCCGACAACGCGCCGACCGCCACCACCTTCACCGTGGCCCAGCCGGGCCTGCCGGACGCGACCAGCGGCGGGGGCAGCGCGACGACGCAGGCGCTGGGCGGCTCCATCACCGGCGGTACGTTCTACGACGCCACCCTCTTCCCGCCGGAGTACCGCGGCAACTACTTCTTCGGCGACTACAACAGCGCCCAGGTGACGCGCGTCACGCTGGCGGCGGACGACTCGGTGGCGACGGTGGACGAATGGGCGACGGGCTTCGCCTCCAACGTGGACCTGAGCGTGGGGCCGGACGGCGCGCTCTATGCGATTGGCGTCAACAACGGGGTGGTGCGTCGGGTGGTCCCGGCGGCCTCCGGCCAGAAGCTGGTCGTGAGCGGGCTCAACCCGCGCGTGATGGAGGGCGGCCGCGCGGCCTTCACCGTGCGGCTGGCCCAGGCGCCTGACGCGTCCGTGACGGTGCGCGTGGCGCGGGCCCTGGGCGGCTCCGAGGACCTGCGCCTGCTGGGCAGTGACACGCTGACCTTCACGCCGGCGACCTGGAGCGCGCCCCAGGTCGTGATGATCGAGGCGGTGGAGGACGAGGACGCGGTCGCGGACACGGCCACCTTCACCGTGTCGTCAGAGGGCCTGGCGGACGAGGCGGTGGTGGCCACCACCATCGACAACAACGCGCCCCGGCTGGTGCTGTCCACCCAGCGACTCGCCGTGCCCGAGGGTGGCACCGCCACCTTCGACATGTCCCTCTCCCTGCGGCCCGCGTCGAACGTCACCGTCACGGTGGCGTCCACGCAGGGGGACCCGGACATCACCGTGGCCTCCGAGTCCACGCTCACGTTCACGACGTCCAACTGGAGCACGCCGAAGACGGTCACCCTCCGGGCCTCGCAGGACGCGGACAACGTGGACGGCGTGGCCACCATCACGCTCGCCATGCCGGGGCTGGACGCGCGCACGCTGGAGGCCGTGGAGGTGGACAATGAGCCGCTCCCGCCCTCCATCACCTCCACGCCCGTGACCACGTCCGTGGTGGGCGCCAGCTACCGCTACGACGTGGAGGCGGTGGGCCGGCCGCAGCCGACCTTCTTGCTGGAGGGCACGGTGCCGCAGGGGATGAGCATCGACGCGGCCACCGGCCTCATCACCTGGACGCCCTCGGCGGAGGGCTCCGTGGAGGTGCGCGTGCGGGCGGCCAACGGCGAGTCGCCGGACGCGGAGCAGACCTTCACGCTCACCACGAAGGCGGACGAGGCGCCGCGCGCCGTCCTCACCCGCCCCACCCAGGGCGAGCGCGTGTCGGGCGCCACGGCGGAGTTCTTCGGCGACTGCGTGGACGACGTGGGCTGCACCCGCGCCGAGTTCTATGTGGACGGCACGCTGGCCTCCACGGACACCGGTTCGGACAACCGCTTCTACTTCGGGGGCGAGCCCGGGCGCTGGGACACCACGGGCCTGGCGCCGGGCCCGCACACCGTGCGCTTCGTGGTGGTGGACACGCGGGGCGCGACCGCGGAAGCCACGGCGACGGTCTGTGTCGGGGACGGACGCTGCGAGCAGGGGGAGCCGGACGCGGGCACGGACAATCCCCCGCCCGAGGAGGACTCCGGCTGCGGCTGCGGCGCGGCCCCCGTGGCACCGCTCGCGTGGTTGGCGCTCGCGGCGCTGGCCACCCGGCGCAAGCGTTCACGCGTGAGCTGAAGTCTTCCCTGTCCGCACGCGTGGGAGGGCGCCCTTTGTGGATCCGCCCTCCCGCGCTGGCATGTCTGGCGCCGTGGCGCCGCTCGCGGCGCGCATGCCCGCGCGAAGGGCCTCAAACGAGCCCCTGCGGTCGTGCTCCGGGCGGAGTGTCCTCTCACGCGCGACAGGGAGTTGCCAGGTCATTCCACGAGCCCGCTACTCTGAGGGAGCAATGCCCGCTCTCCCCTCCAAGCTCCAGCATCTGATCGCCCCACAGGAAAGGCGCCACGCATGGCAGCGAACCTGCGCTGTCGTATTCGTGCTGGTCCTGGGATGCGCGGCCCCCAGGCGCTACTACCTGCGCTCTGAATTGCCCATCTTGGAAGGGCGGTTCGACCTCGCGGTAGCTCCGGGGCCCTGGTCACATCAGGAGATTCCGACCGTCGTCGCGGACACGGACACGGTCCCGGATGACCTGGTGCTGCCAACGCTCCGAGCTTTGATGGCGTTGCCAGGCGCGGCGGATGCCTGCGACCCGAGCACCGGCAGGCCTCGCCCGGATGCGGCGGAGTACTGCGTCGCCCTCTACAAGACGCCGCAGGACTGGCGTGTCTCATGGCCCATCCGCAACCTCTTGGAAGAGCGCAGCTCATGCCAGCCTCCATTCGGTGGCGTCGACGACGAATCGTTTGGCCGAGGCATGCCTGTCGTTGGCTTCGCCCACAACCACCCGTGCGCGACGCGGATGAGCAGTGACGACCTGGGTCAATTCCCCGCGGTGAAGATGGCGGACGGTTTGTGGACGATGGTGTCCTATGCCGCGAGCCCGGATGGTCAACTGGCGCGTGATTCCAGGAACCGGTTGATCCCCGCATGGGCCTGGCTCGCCACGGGGCACAAGGATGAGCCCCGCTTCTACAAGTGGAATCCGGCGGGAGAAGTCTTCCAATGGAATGAGGGCGACGCGCGTTGGGATTTCCAGGCGAACTGTCATCCGCAAGAGGCTTCTGGCATGCGCAGCCCCCGCATGCTGCTGCCTCGCTGCTCACCCGAGTTGAAGTGGTAGAAGCGCCCAGGAGCCTGTCCCCATGATGAAACTCCCTCACCACGTCCTGCTCATGACGCTCCTGCTGGATGGAGGCACGCCGCCCCCCTCTTCGGGCACCGCGGTAAGGGATGGGGGCAGCCCCGCGGTTCCCGTCGCGGCGAACTCCGACGGCGGCACTGCTCCCCGCGCACCTCTCATCGCGGAGGGGATTGAGTGGCCTGACGATCTGCGCCCCCTGGCGACGTTGGACGGCCCGGCGCTCCTCGCCGCCCATGCGGCCCTTCAGCGACTGCTTGCGAGCTTCCCCAAGGAGTACGCGAAGGACTGCTCGTACACTGCCAAGGCCATGGAGGTCTCCGTCGCCCAACACGGCGGCTTGTACTTCGTGGAGATCAATCGACGCGTCGAGAGGTGCGGTTGGGCGGCACCTGGGTTCAATCCCTCTGCGCACTGGTACGCGCTGTATGCCGTGTCGCCAGAGGGGAAGGTCCTGGCGCGCTATCCCTACGCTCCTTGAGAGCACCAACCCGAGGAGTTCGTCGAACTCGAGGCGTGGCATTCCCATCTGCGCCAACGGAGCACTGGGCGTTCATCCGGTGTTGCCCGTGAAGCAACACCTGTAGACAGTAAAACAACACACATCTGCATTGTCACACGTGGCTGAGAACAGCGATGGTTCAGGAGAGCCTTTTCACCTGGAGACGGATTCCATGCACGCTTCGTTCCGACGCCCCGCCCTGCTGTTGCTGCTGACCGCCTGCGCCCTGCCGGGTTGTTCCTCGGAGTCCGACCCCACTCCTGCGGACACGCCTGACTCCGGTGTGGAGGACACGGGCTGCCCCGCGCCCACGGGCGCCGCCGTCACGCACCAGGGCACCATCTCCGCGCCGGAGACGTGGAGCGCGTCCAGCCCCCATGTCGTCTCGTCGCTGGACGTCAACGCCCCGGTGACCGTGGAGCCCTGCACCGTCGTCAGCATGAGCGCCTCGGCCAACATCCAGGTCAACAGCGGCGGCGCGTTCATCACCCAGGGCACGCAGGCCAAGCCGGTGCGCATCGAGGCCGCGGACTCCGGACGGCCCTGGGGTCAACTACTGATCAACCCGGGCGGCTCCGCGCGCCTGACGTGGACGACCCTGTCCCGGGGCGGCGATCCGTCCACCGCCGCCGCCACCGTCCGCGTGCGCGCGAGCACGGACCTTCCCGGCAGCCGGCCGTTGTTCGTGGACCACGTCACCATCGAGGAGTCCTCCGGCCCTGGCGTGCTCATCAATGGCACCGCCGGCTTCGCGGAGGGCTCCACCGCGCTGACCATCACCCGCTCCGGCAGCACCTCCAGCCCGCAGCCCATGGCCGTCAACCCCAACGCGCTGGGCACCCTGCCGTCAGGCACGTACACGGGCAACCGCGAGGACGCCATCCTCGTCGGCCCCAGCGTCGCGTCCGCGACCATCTCCTACCTGGGCGGCGACGCGACCCTGCGCGACCTGGGCGTGCCATACCACCTGGAAGGCCTCACGGTGGGCAACCACGACACCGCCGCGACGCTCACGATTGAAGCGGGCGCCGAGCTGCGCTTCGACGCGGGCAGCCGGCTGCTCGTCTATGACGGCAAGAGCGCGCTCATCGCCGCCGGCACCCAGGCCCGGCCCGTCATCTTCACCTCCGCGCAGGCCACGCCCGCCGCGGGCGACTGGGCCGGCCTGCGCTTCGACGGAACGAACCCCGCCGACCGGCTGGAGTTCATCCGCGTGCGCTACGCGGGCGGCCCCTGCCTGTGCTCCAGCTTCGGCTGCAACTACCTGCCCCCCTCCTTCGACGTGAGCTCCGCCATCCTCCTCTTCGAGGAGCCCGCCACGCCGTTCATCGCCGGCGCCTCCATCGAGGACAGCGCGGGGCACGGCATCCTGCGCGGCTGGAACGGCTCGGACGCCGTGGGCTTCCTGGAGACGAACACCTTCGCGCGCATCCAGGGATGCACGCAGACGACGCCCAGGGACACCGAGGGCCGCTGCCCCAACGACCCACCCTGCCCCCGCGCGCAGTGAGGCATTACGAGACGAGCCGCTTGAAGAAGAGGACTGTGGGGTGCAGCGCACCGTCGGTGTGCCGCGCCCAGTCGGGAATCTCTCCGACGCGCTGCCACTGGAAGTGCTGGTAGACGGCCTCCGCCTTCGACCCCGCCAGCGTGTCGAGCACCAGCAGGGTGCGCCCCGCGCCCCGGGCGTACTGCTCGACCTCCTGGAGCAGCCGCGACGCGAGCCCCTGTCCCCGGGCCCGCGAGTGCACGAGCAGCTTCTGCACCTCCGCGCGGTGCAGCCCGTTGGGCCGCAGGGACGGCGCCAGCTGCACCGTGCCGTCGATGCGCCCGTCCACCTCCGCGACCCAGAGCACCAGCCCCGGGCCCAGCGCCGCGAGCACGCCCCGCCAGTACTCCGCCGCCGCCTCCAGGGTGAGCGGCGGCAGGAAGCCCACCGACGCGCCTCCGTCCACGGAGTTGACGAGCAGCTCGGCCAGCGCCTGCCGCTCCTCGGGGGTCGCCTGTTCGAGTCTCCGGATGGAAATCATCCCCGCCAGTCTAGCGGCTCAAGGCGCGGCGGGCTTCGGGGGCTTCGGCGCGGGCGTGACCCGCGCGCCGGTGAAGCGCAGCAGCTCGTCCATGAGGAGGCGGCGGCCCCGCTCCGGCCGCTCCAGGTGCACGAAGTGCGTCGCTCCCGGGAGCACCACGGCCTTCACGCTGGCCGCGTGGACCAGGTGCTCCTGGAGGCGGGTGACGTCCTCCGGGCGGCTCCAGAAGTCGTTCTCCGCGCGCAGGAGGAGCACCTTCGCGGTGATGGACGCCCCATCCCAGAGCTGCCGGCCGGTGGCCAGGTAGAAGCTGTCCTCCAGCGCCCCGGACGGCGCCCGGAAGGCGAACGGCGTGCGCGAGGGCCCCAGCGGATCACTCGCGAGCGCCTCGCGCTGGAACGACGCCGCCACCTCCGGGTCCCGCCACTTCGCCCGCGCCTCCTCCTCCGCGGGCAGCTGCCGGTCCCACACCGCCATCAGCGACGCGCCCGTGTTCCACCGGTACGCGCCGACGCCCGCCGCGTTGAACTGCCCCGGCCGCTTCGGATCCTCGAAGTCCGTGCCCCGCCCCAGCACCTGGTGCTCCGCGCTGCCCGCGTACAGCGCGTTGAGCATCACCAGGTGGCTGACGTTGTCCGGATGGAGGCTGGCGTACATGCCCGCCCAGTGCCCTCCCGTGGCCCAGCCCACGAGCCCCACGCGGCGCTGACCCGTGCGCGCCTTCACCCAGGCCACCACCGCGTGCACGTCCTGGACGACCTCGTGCGAGCCCACCAGCGGCCGGCCCTTCGCGGGCGTGCTCATGGCCAGGGGCCGCGTGGAGCCGCCGTAGCCGCGCGCGTCCATGAGGTACACCGCGTGCCCCGCGCGGGCGAGCTCCGCCGCGATGGAGCCCCCCTCCACCGGCAGGTCGAACGAGGCCCGCCCCGGCACCCGCGCGCCGTGCAGGAGGATGAGCGGCGGCAGGTTGGCCACCTGCATGCCCGGGTCCTTCACCTCGCGGACGGACACCTCGATGCCCTCCTCCGACGGCACCAGGAACTCCGCGCGCGTCACCTCCGCCCGCGCGCCGGCGCCGAACAACACGCCCAGCAACACCCAGGTCCGGACCACGGCCGCGCCTTCGCGATGCATGCCCACCTTGCCCTCCTGCTCCAGGGGTCGAGCGCGATCCTGCCAGGAGCCGCGCACCGGCACACCTGCCGCCGTGTCCGCCCATGCAGCTCCTGCCGTCCGAGCAAGCACCGCAGGCCCCCGCGCGCCGGGGACACGCGAGGCTCGCCGTCCTCGACGCCCGCGCCCATGGGGGGATTGGCCTTCATCTCACGGGGAAGGAAGTGTCCGTTTCGCGCGGCGTGGAGGGACCCATCGCGAAACGGATGGCGCATCGGCCGCGCGTGTGGTGTCTCTTCCGGCACGGGCACATGCACGGCCCGCCCTGGAGGTCACCCCGCCATGCAGGACGTCGACATCAAGACCGCGGATGGAGTGATGGACGCGAAGCTGTTCCAGCCGGAGGGCTCGGGGCCGTGGCCGGCCGTCATCATGATTCCGGATGCCTTTGGCATCCGGCCCGTCTTCGAGGACATGGCCCGGCGCCTGTCCAGGTCCGGCTACGTCGTGCTGATGCCCAACGTGTTCTACCGGGACGGCTCCACCTCGAAGCTGGAGCTCCAGGGCTCCTTCGCGGACGAGGCGTTCCGCAAGCGCCTCTACGGCCTCATGGGCTCGCTGACGCCGGAGCGGCTGAAGCTGGACGCGGGCGCGGAGCTGGACTTCCTCGCCCGGCAGCCCTCCGTGAGGGGCCCGAAGGCGGGCGTGGCCGGCTACTGCTTCAGCGGCGGCATCGCGGTGCGCATGGCCGCGGACTTCCCGGAGCGCATCGGCGCGGCGGCGTCCTCCCACGGCGGGCGCCTGGCCACGGACGCGCCCGACAGCCCCCACCGGCTGGTGAACAAGGTGAAGGCCGAGCTGTACTTCGGCCACGCGGACAACGACAGCTCCATGCCGGCGGACGCCATCCGCGCGCTGGAGGCCGCGCTGAAGGACGCGGGCGTGAAGTACCGCTCGGAGCTCTACCCCGGCGCGCAGCACGGCTACACCGTCCCGGGCACGGGCGCGTACAACGCGGAGGCCGCGGAGACGCACTGGACGCGGCTCGTGGACCTGTTCGACCGCGCGCTGAAGGCCTGAGCGCGAGCCCGATGTCCGACGTGCGGCAGCGGGTGTTCTCCATCTTCGGCGGCTCGGTGGGAAACCTCATCGAGTGGTACGACTTCTACGTCTACTCGGCGTTCTCGCTGTACTTCGCGCAGGCGTTCTTCCCGGACGCGGACCCGCTGGTGCGGCAGCTCAACACCGCCGGCGTGTTCGCGCTGGGCTTCCTCATCCGGCCGGTGGGCGGCTGGGTGATGGGGCTCTACGCGGACCTCCGGGGCCGCCGGTCCGCGCTGACGCTGTCCGTCACGCTGATGTGCCTGGGCTCGCTGGTCATCGCCGTGTGCCCCACGTACGCGCGCATCGGCGTGGCGGCGCCCGTCGTGCTGATGCTCGCACGGCTGCTCCAGGGGCTCTCGCTGGGTGGCGAGTACGGCACCAGCGCCACCTACCTGAGCGAGGTGGCCACCTCCCTCCACCGGGGCTTCTACAGCTCGTTCCAGTACGTCACGCTCATCCTGGGGCAGCTGCTCGCCACGCTGACGCTGCTGGTGTTGCAGCGGCTGCTCCTGACGGGCCCGCAGCTGGAGGCCTGGGGCTGGCGCATCCCGTTTGGCATTGGCGCGGGGCTGGCCATCCTCGGCTTCTACCTGCGGCGCCACATGGTGGAGACGGAGGCCTTCACCCGCGAGGCCGCGAAGCCGTCCGAGCACCACCCCATGCGGGAGCTGTCGCGCCACCCGAAGGAGATCGCCGTCGTGGTGGGGCTCACGATGGGTGGGACGCTGGCCTTCTACACATACACGGTCTACATGCAGAAGTTCCTGGTGAACTCCGTGGGGCTGACGCGCGACGAGGCCACGCTCATCTCCGCGGGCTCGCTGTTCCTCTACATGCTGCTCCAGCCGGTGCTGGGGCTCGTCTCCGACAAGGTGGGGCGCAGGCCGGTGCTGATGGGGTTCGGCGTCCTGGGCACGCTGTGCACGGTGCCGCTGCTCACCGCGCTGACGCGGACGCGGGACGCCTTCACCGCGTTCATGCTGGTGCTCGCGGCGCTGGTCATCCTCTCCGGGTATACGTCCATCAACGCCGTGGTGAAGGCGGAGCTGTTCCCCGCGCGCATCCGCGCCCTGGGCGTGGGGCTGCCCTACGCGCTGACGGTGTCCCTCTTCGGCGGCACCGCCGAGTACGTGGGCACGCGCCTGAAGCTGGCAGGGCGCGAGCCCTGGTTCTTCTGGTACGTCACGGCGTGCATCTTCTGCTCGCTGCTCGTCTACACGGTGATGCCGGACACGCGGCGCCACAGCCGCATCGACACGGCCTCTTGAGGCGCCGGGGACTGCCTGTCGCGGGCGGGACGTGCTAGGGCGTGTCCGCAAATCAGAGCCAGAGGCGGATGGAGGCGATTTGGACCATCGCGAGGTAGTTGGCGGCGCGCTTCTCGTAGCGCGTCGCCACCCGCCGGTTCTGCTTCAAGCGATTGAAGAG
>NZ_JAYESI010000026.1:0-121291 GCF_041903675.1 Corallococcus sp. RDP092CA
CCTCTTCAGTCGCTTGAAGCAGAACCGGCGGGTGGCGACGCGCTACGAGAAGCGCGCCGCCAACTACCTGGCGATGGTCCACATCGCCTCCATCCGCCTCTGGCTCTAATTTGCGGACACGACCTAGCCGCGCACGGAGGAGCCGCGTGGAATGACGACACCCCGGCGCCAGGCTCCTGCGAAGGGGCCGGGCGTCCGGGGTGCTTGCTCCGCATGGCGCGGCGGCAGGCTACTTGTCCGTCGCGTCCTCGATCTTGTCGCCGGCCTTCTCCGCGGCGTCGCCCGTGGCGTCGGCGGCGTCCTCGGCCTTGTCCTTCACGGTGTCGCCCGCCTGCTCCATGTCGTCCTTGGCGGCCTCGCGGGTGTTGCGGTGGCAGCCCACGCCCACGGAGAGGGCGCCCAGCGTCAAGGCCAGCAGCGTCAGCTTCTTCATGTGGTGTGACTCCTTCACTTGAGGGGGGAAGCAGTATCCGTCGCGCCTCCCCCCGTGCGCGGCGCAAGGTAGGCACTGTTCACCCACTGCCAAGTGGCCAGCCCCCGGGGACGTCACCGCCCGGGTCCCGGGGGCCCCGCTGAAGGCGTCGGGACGCGCTGCTAGGGTGAGCGCTCACGAGAGGCCCGCGCTCCGGCCTCCGGAGGCCCACCCGTCCATGTCACGCGCCTGGCCCTCGCGGCCCACCCTGCTGCTCGTCCTGGCGTTGGCGGCCCTCTGGGGCTGTTCCTCGGGCGACCCGAAGCCCACCGAGCAACACGACTCCGACGTCCAGTTCGACCTCACCGTTCCGCCGGAGACGCCGGCGGACGCGGAGCTCTTCCTCCAGGGCCCCAGCGCCACGTTCAGCGGCGCGGACGGGCGGGGCCTGGCGCTGGTCCACCAGGGCGGCCGGCGGTTCAGCCTGAAGGCCCGGGTGCCCAGGGGCACCGCCTTCACCTACGCGGTGCGGATGACCGCGCCCACACCGCAGGTGGCGCTGGACGCGCAGGGAGCTCCGGAGGCGGACCACACCCTCACCGTCCAGGAGGACGAGGAGAGCGTCGCCCTCACGGTGGAGCGCTTCGGCGCGGAGGGAGGGGAGACAAGCGCGAAGACCGTGTTCATTGTCCACGTGCCGGACATCACCCCGACCGATGCCAGGGTGTGGCTGTCCGGGAACCAGCCGGAACTGGGGAACTGGAATGGCGCGGAGGTGGAGCTCTACCAGGCCGTGGACGGCGCCTACGCGGGCGCCGTCACCTTCGCGGCGGGCACGGCCCTGGAGTTCAAGGTGACGCGCGGCTCCTGGGAGACGGTGGAGAAGAGCAGCACGGGCGCGGAGGTGGCCAACCACACCTTCACCACCGGCGGCGGCTTCGAGCGCGCGTCCGTGGAGGTGCGCGGCTGGGCGGACCTGACCACGCCCCCGCCTCCCCCGCCGCTCACCGGAGACGTGCGCTACCTGCGCGACGTCGTGCCCCAGGACCCCACCCTCAAACCGCGCGACGTCATCATCTGGCTGCCGCCCGGCTACGACGCGGACCCCGCACGCCGCTACCCGGTGCTCTACATGCACGACGGGCAGAACCTGATGGACGTCAGCACCGCGTTCGCCGGCGAGTGGAACGTGGATGAGACGGCGCAGGCGCTGGTGGAGGCAGGCCAGGTGGAGCCGCTCATCATCGTGGGCATCTACAACACCGCGGACCGCATCGCGGAGTACACGCCGGTGCCCTTCCCGCCGGAGTTCCCGGACGCGGGCCGCGCGGACGTGTACGGCCGGTTCCTCATCCAGGAGCTGAAGCCGCGCATCGACGCGGAGCTCCGCACGAAGCCGGAGGCGGAGTTCACGGGGCTCGCGGGCTCGTCGCTGGGCGGGCTCGTCTCCCTGTCGCTGGGGCTCAAGCACCCGGACGTCTTCAGCCGCCTGGGCGTGGTGTCGCCGTCGGTGTGGTGGGCGGACCGGGAGCTCCTCGCGGAGGTGAACGCGCTCACCGCGAAGCCCGCGCTGCGCATCTGGGAGGACATCGGCACCCATGAAGGCTCCGGCAGCCAGGCGGAGACGGTGGCGGATGCCCAGGCCCTGCGCGACGCGCTGGTGGCCAGGGGCTGGGTGCTGGACGACGACCTCCGGTACACGGTGGTGGAGGGAGGTCAGCACAACGAGGCCGCGTGGAGCGCGCGCTTCGGCGACATCCTGCGCTTCCTGTATCCCGCGACGCGGTGACGAAGCTTCCGTGCCCCCACGGAGGCCCCCCTGACGAGGGGCGAGCCTCCGGGCGGGCCCCGGGTGTCAGCGCTCGGACGGGACCAGGGGGCCCGTGGAGACGCGCTCGGGGACATCCAGCTCCCGCCACAGGGCTTCGGGCAGCGGGTCCGGGACGTCGAGCGCGGCGGCCACGCTCGCGCCGGGCGCGTAGACGCGGTGGTTGTTCACGCGGAAGTCGCTGTCCACCACGGTGGAGATGACCGCGACGCGGCCCAGGTCATTGATGGGCGGCCCGTCCGAGCGGAACGCGACCCGGTCCACGAGCAGCACCTCCGCGCTGCCCGGGGGCGTCACCCAGACCGTGTAGCGCTGCGCGAGCAGGTCCACGCTCATGCGGAAGTGGTACGTCTGGTTGCGCACGTACGGCACCCGGCGGATCCACGAGTAGCCCGCGCCATTGCGCACCTGGAAGATGCCGTCCTCGCTCATGCGCAGCGCCATGTTCAGCCGGTTGAAGGCCGTCACCTCCGTGGAGCTGTCCGTCCAGCCCACCACGCCGCCGCCCAGGTTGTCCGCCAGCGGGGTGAGGTCGAACTCCACGATGCGCGTGCCCGTGTTGCTGGTGCCCAGCAGGTGCTGGCCGCGCGGCAGGGTCAGCTTCGAGTACCAGGGGTAGTTGGGGCGCGGGTTGAAGCGCAGCAGGGCCTCCAGGAAGTAGTCGTCGCCGTAGATGAGGCTGACGTTGATCTCCTGCCCCGCCGGGTAGTTGCCCACGCCGTGCAGCAGCAGGCCCGGGCTGTTGGTGCCCTGCGCGAGGTACGCGGGCGACACCAGCGAGTCCAACATCGCCAGCGCGGCGGTGCGGTAGGTGGTGCGCCGGGTGGCGTCCGTCTCCAGGGTGCTCAGCTCCAGCAGGGCGGACGCGACCACGGCCGCGGCGGAGGAGTCCTTGGACTGGCTGGGGGCGTTGAAGTCCCAGTTGGGCACACGGTCCGCGGGCAGGTTCGCCAGGTACCAGTCCGTCACCCGCCGGGCCGCGGTGAGGAAGCGCGCGTCCTTCGTGTAGCGGTACACCATCGTGTAGCCGTAGATGAGCCACGCCTGCCCGCGCGCCCAGGTGGAGCTGGCGGAGTAGCCCTGGAAGGTGCCTCGGGAGCGGATGGTGCCGTTGTTGTTGTAGTCCACGTAGTGGAACGAGCTGCCATTGGAGCGCACCGCGTCCTGGAGCGTCCGGAGCGCGTGGTTCACCGCCATGGTGCGCCACACCGCGGGGCCGCCGTTCTGCGCGCCCCAGAGCAGCAGCTCGATGTCCATCATCGTGTCGGTGACGAGCGGGATGTTCCAGCTCGAGTTCCAATCACAGCAATCGATGATGCCCACCGTGCTGTTGTAGCGGGTGGCCAGCGAGGCGGCGGAGGTGAGCAGCACGTCGCGGTAGTAGGGGTCCCCCGTGAGCCGCCAGGCATTGCCATAGCTGTTGTACATCTTGAAGCCCAGGTCGTGCGTCTCCGTGTTGGCCACCGTGGTCCACGTCCCGTTGGACAGGGACGACTTGGGTGACCGGTTCACGTTGGGCAGCTCCGGAATCGTGTCCGCGAGCTGCGCGCGGGCGAACGTGAAGGCCCGCACCGCGTCCGAGTCCGTGAAGGCCTGCGCCCCCGTCGCCACCAGCAAGGCCCACATCCCCCCAGCTTCACTCCCTGCCTGGACCAGTCCATGCGCCCCTCCCCTGCTTGACCGGCGCGGAAGGTGCGGGTGTGCCAACCCGGGCAACAGGTGCCCCGGGGTCCCGGGCTGGCCGTCCCCCCGGCCTCGCCGGCGGGCCCTGGCGTGTGTCAGTCGACCTTCAAGGCACGGGCCTCGGCCAGGACCGAGCTGGAGTCTCGGGGTCACGCGGGTTCCCCCGCCTCGGTCCTTGATTCAGGTGCATCGATCCGCGGCACCGACAGGGTCGACCCGTCGGTGCCTCGTTGGAATGCAGCCTTGCGCGATGAAGCAGCCGCGCGGAGCCCCACTCAAAAGCCGGGCGGGCGCTCACCAGCGACGCCGGAGGCCCGCTCCAGGGCGATGCCCACGCGGCCCAGGGTGCCCTCGCCGAAGAGCTGGCCGATGAGCGTCACGCCGTGGGGGACGCGGCGCGGGGTGGCGAAGGTGGGCGCGGGGCGCATGGGGTCCGGGGCCCAGTCGCTGCGGGCCCTGGACACCTCCACGAAGCCGGTGCGCAGCGTGAGCGACGGGTGGCCCGTGTGGTTGGTGATGGTGAGGGCCTCGTCGCGCAGCGAGGGCACGAGCAGCACGTCCACCTGGGACATGATGCGCGCCATCTCCTGGGCCACCTTGCGGCGCAGCCGGTCCGCCTGCACGAAGTCCACCGCGGACAGGAAGCGGGACTGGCGGAAGAGGTTGGGCCACGCGTCCGGCGTCTGCATCTTCAGCGCGTCCACGCCGTGGCCGAGCGTGAGCTCCTCGAAGGCGGCGGCGGCCTCCGCGAAGAGGATGACGTTGAGGGAGGCGTAAGGCCAGTCGGGGAGCTGGACCTCCACCGGCGTCAGGCCCAGCCCCTGGAGCGTCTCCAGCGCCTGGCGGTCCACGTCCGTGGCGGGGCGCTCCTTCATCCACGCGGGCACATAGCCCACGCGCAGGCCCTTCACGGGCGCGTTCGCGTCGAAGTCCAGCTTCGCGGGCACGCTCGCCACGTCGCCCGCGTCCGGGCCGTTGAGCGCGGCGAGCACCAGCAGCGAGTCCTCCACCCCGCGCGTCATGGGCCCCAGCTTGTCCAGCGACCAGCACAGCGTCATGGCGCCCGTGCGCGGCACGCGGCCGAAGGTGGGGCGCAGGCCGGTGACGCCGCAGCGCATGGACGGCGACACGATGCTGCCCCCCGTCTCGCTGCCCAGGGAGAAGCCCACGAGCCCCGCCGCCGTCGCCGCGCCCGGCCCCGCGCTGCTGCCGGAGGAGCCCTCCTCCAGGAGCCACGGGTTCTTCGTCTCGCCGCCGAACCAGACGTCGTTGAGCGCGAGCGCGCCCAGGCTGAGCTTCGCCACCAGCACGGCGCCCGCGCGGTGCAGCCGGTCCACCACGGCGGCGTCCGTGGTGGGGACGCGGTCGCGGAACGGCTCCGCGCCGTAGGTGGTGCGGATGCCCGCGGTGTCCACCAGGTCCTTCGCTCCCCAGGGGATGCCGTGCAGCGGGCCCTTGTAGCGGCCCGCCGCGAGGTCCTTGTCCGCCTGCCGCGCCTGCTGGAGCGCCAGCTCCTCCGTCAGGGTGATGACGCACTGGAGCTTCGGGTCGTGGCGCTTCAGCCGCGCGAGATAGAGCCGCGTGAGCCGCTCCGACGTGATGGCGCGCGACTCCACCCAGCGCGACAGCTGGGTGAGCGGCGCGAAGGCGATGTCCTCCTCCTTCGCGGGCAGCGGCACCTTCGCGGCGCGGCTGCGCACGAAGCGGTCCCTGGCGGGCGCGGTGGGCCCGAGCCCCGGCAGCGAGGGGTTCCACTGCGACGCGGGCGACAGCGTGGGCTCCAGCGCGAGCTTGCGCGGGCCGGTGCGGCGCTCGTGCAGCGGCGCCAGGGACACACGCCAGTTGCCGGCGGCCTGGGTGCGCTCGGCGGGCGTGAGCCGCACCTGCATCAGCTTCTCGGCCTCCGCGAAGGTGGTGGGGCTGACCTCCGGCCCCACCGTGGGGCCCGCGCCGAAGGTGGGCGGCGCCCCGGCCGGCGGCGCGGATGGGTCCGCGTCCGGCGCCGCGGAGACGGCGGTGCTCGCGAGTCCAAGCACGGTGTGGGTCAGGAACTGCCGACGCGAGCTGGCCATGGCGCAACCTCCCGGATGAAGCGAAGGGGCGCCAGTGTGCCACCTCCTACGAGCGGTGCACGTCGCGGAAGGCCAGCATGTCCCCCAGCCGCTGCTCCTTCGCGTCGTCGAAGCCGCAGGTGGCGTCCCACGTCTCCGGGTTCTCGTAGGTGCCGAACAACATGTCCCAGAGGGGCAGGTCGCCGTAGTTGTTCTTGTGCTTGCCGTACTCGTGGTGGATGCGGTGCATCTCCGGCCGCTGGAAGAACCAGCCCACCCAGCGCGGGGTGCGGATGTTGGTGTGGTAGAAGTACTCGCCCAGCGCGCAGCAGGCCGTGTAGACGCCGCCCGCCACCGGGCTCAACCCCAGCACCGTGTAGACGAGCAGCCCGCCAATGAGGCTGTTGGCCGTCATCTCCAGCGGGTGCTTGTAGAAGCTGGTGATGACCTCCAGCCGCTGCGGGCTGTGATGGATCTGGTGGAAGAGGCGCCAGAGCACGTCGCTCTCGTGCCGGGCCCGGTGCCACCAGTAGAAGACGAACGTGGCGATGAGATAGGCCAGCACCCCGCCCGCCACCGGGTTCACGTGCTCGGACAGGTGGAAGACCGAGCGCGCGGAGAACCACCGGTCCCACGTGTAGCCGCCCAGAATCACCACCCCCACCTGCGCCAGGTTGATGAGCACCACGCGCAGGTGCCAGCCGCGCACGCGGGGCAGCTTCCACCCCAGCGACAGCTGTTCCATGAGAAAGCAGAGACCGGCGATGAGGACGAGCCAGGGGAGCATGGAGATTCCTCGAAAGGGTTCAGGCTGGCTCCTCATACGAATGACGCGCCCGGAGGTGTCTAAAGGGCCTGACGGACACTGTCACCTGGGAGGGTTGGGGCGGGAGGGGCGGGGCTGGCATCCTCCCGGGCATGGCTCGGAACAGCACCCTGACGGCGCGGTTGGGCTACATCGACACGCAGGCCACCTTCGTGCAGGCGGCGCTGCTCGCGGCGCACGGGGCGGGGGCTCGCGCGGGCGGCTTTCGCGTGTCGGACGTGCGCTTCTACTTCCTCTTGTTCACCAACTGGGTCGAGCACGACGTCACCCGGCCCTCGCAGGACATCGACCTGACGCAGGTGCGGCGGACGCTGGAGCGGCTGGTGCGCGCGGGCCACGCGGAGGCGAGCACCAGCGCGCCGGTGAAGGGGCTGCCCCGGGGACGGCGGTACGTGCTCACCGGCGAGGGGCTGTGCTCGCTGGCGGAGGGGCTGGCCGCGCGGGAGCGGGCGCCGCTGGAGGAGGCGCTGTTCGTGGTCTGCTTCGCGGCGAGCTACCGCGACGCGGTGCTGTCGCGCGTGGAGGGGCGGGCCCGGGCGCTGTCCCCGGCGGTGCGCAGGCGCGTGGAGCGGGCATTGGATCCGCTGCGGCTGGTGAAGGAGGCGCAGCGCACGTCGGCGGCGGTGCTCGCGGACCTGGAGGAGCGGGTGGAGGCGGGCCTGCGGTACGAGGAGCAGTCGCGCGAGGCGCTGGCCCGCGCGGAGCCCGTGGCGGACGTGGTGCGCGCGCTGGAGGCGGCGGGTTCGTACCAGTTGCACCGGGTGCGACCGCTGGGCGAGGTGCTGCTCGCGCTGCCGGAGGACCTGCGCCAGTTCGAGCTGACGGAGGGCATGGGCCTGCGCTCGCGGCTGCTCTTCGAGCCCCTGGCGGAGCGGGCGCGGGCGGAGCACGCGGTGCTGGCGCGGTTGGAGGCGCGGCTCACCTCCGGCAAGGCGCCGGCGTGAGCCGCGAGGTGGGGCCTAACGCAGCGCCCGGGTGAGGCGCGAGCCCAGGGCCAGCGCGAGGCCATCCTCGACCAGGCCCGCGGCCACGTTCGGCACACGCAGCCGCTGCGTCATGAGGCGGCGGAAGCCATAGAAGACGTAGCTGGAGGCGATGGCGGCGCCCGCGCCGATGAGGGTGAGGCCCAGCCTCGCGCCCCTGCGCTTGCGAGACACCGCGGCGCCGGTGATGGCCCCCGAGAGGACCCGGCCCGTCAGGATGGGGAAGGCGGTGCGCGCGGGCGCCGTGGGGGACTTGTCCCCCAGCACCTCACCGAGCGCCAGGAGGCCCAGGCGCTGCGACACCTTTCGCGACGTCAGGCCCGGCAGGGCCCGCTTCAGCGCGCGCGTCGGCTTGCGCGACAGCTCCCGCGAGAGGAGCGCGGGCGCCGTCATGCTGCGCATCCCGGCGAGGACGCCGAAGCCCGCCGCCGTCCAGACATCGTTGTTCGTTCGCATGGCGCTCAACCCCCAACTGGGTGGTGAAAGCTGGAGGTTGGGGGCGCCGCGCCCGTGGGGCCACGGCCCGGCGAGCGGGCACCCAGGCGCCCGGCGGCGTGGACGCGAGCGGCGCCGGGTTCTCCGTCTGGACCCACCGGGCGATGATGGCGTTGAGGTACCCGGCCTTCAGGGCGCGCGTGGAGCCCGAGGCGCCCGCCACCTCCTCGACCAGGGTCCCCAGCTCATGGATGGGCGGAGTGACGGGGGGCGGCTGTCGCTGCGTGCTCATACCGCGAGTCCATGCCCCGCCAGCGACACTCCCGGCCAGCCGGCGCTTCAGGGCTTGAGGCCGTCTCCAGACCTCGCGGGTCAGGGTCCACTCCAGCGGCGGCGTGAGCCCGCGGAGGGAGCTCCCGAGGGGAAGGGCAGCCGTCCAGGTGACTCGCGTACCGCGTCCGCAGCCCCGGGCCTCATCCCTCCGTGTTGCGAAGGAAGTCCGCCACCTGCGCGAAGCGATCATCCAGGAAGCTCCGCAGGCCGCCGGTGACGCCGCGCTGGTCCAGGGCCTTCTGCATGCAGCGCAGCCACGCGTCCCGCATCGCCGTGTCCACCGGCAGGTGGCCGTGGCGCATGCGCAGCCGGGGGTGGCCGTGCGTCGCGCTGTAGTGCTGCGGCCCGCCCAGCCAGCCCACCAGGAACATGCCGAAGCGCTGACGCGTGCCCCGGTTCACCTTCCCCTGGTCGTCCCGCTCGTGAATCGACGCGAGCGCGGGCTCCTCCGCGTCCATCACGTCGTAGAAGGCCTCCGCGAGCGCGTAGACGGCCTCCTCGCCGCCCATGCGGGTGAAGGGGGTGTCGTCCAGCGTGGGGACCCAGCCGTCCGACGGCGGGGGCTTCAATTCCATGCTCATGGCTTCCTCATGCCGCCCAGCGCCTTGGCCGACGCTGGAGGCTCTTCAATCCCAATCCTTCACAGAACGCCTTGAAGCGCGCTTCCGGCACGCCCTTCCACTCCAGGTCCGCGAGCGACGCCGTGCCCGGCAGCGGCGCGTCCTCCACCAGGGTCGCCAGCGTGCGATACAGCCGCGCGTCCTCGCGGTGCGCCTTCAACGTCGCCGCCAGCTTGTCCGCGCCCCGCACCTTCACCGTCCACTCCGCGGCGCTGTCCGGGATGGCCTCCAGGTGTCCATACGCCTGGAGCACCGCCGCCGCGCCCTTCGCTCCGAAGCCGGCCAGCCCCGGGATGCCGTCCGCGTCGTCGCCCATCAGCGCCAGCAGGTCCGGCACGCTCTCCGGCGCCACGCCCAGCTTCGCCTTCACCCCGTCCGCGTCCACCACCTTCTGCTGCCGCCGGTCCACCTGCACCACGCGCTGGCCGCGCACGCACTGCCCCAGGTCCTTGTCCGGGGTGAGCAGCCGCACCTGCTCCACCTCGCCCGCCCAGCGCGCCGCCGCGGTGGCCAGCGCGTCGTCCGCCTCCTGGTCCTTCATGGACCAGACGCGCACGCCGAGCGCCGCCACGGCCTCCTCCACCAGGTCGAACTGCGCGTGCAACTCCGGCGGCACGCCGTCGTCACTCTTGTAACCGGCGAACAGCGCGTTGCGGAACGAGCGGATGGGGTTGTCGAACGCGACCGCCACGTGTGTCACGGCCTCCTCCTCGTCGTGCAGGAGGGCGAGCAGGGAGTCCATCACCCCGGCGGTGGCCTTCACGTCGCGCCCGTCTGGAGCGGTGGTGCCCGGCCGGGGCGAGTAGTGGGCCCGGTACAGCTCATAGGTGCCGTCCACGAGGTGCAGGCGCATGTTCCCCCCTCTAGCGTCCCTGCCGCCGCGCGGCCAGCAGCCCGTGCAGGCAGCCATGGGGAGCGGCCCTGCGCGGCGCCTCCTGGCTGCGCGCCTCGTTCCCTACACGACGCCTGTCAACCCCCTTGGCCAGCGTGCCTGGCGGGGACGGGTCGCCGATGCCGACTGGATGCACACCGCCCATTTTCTGGAGCGACTCCCTCTGGGCCGCGCCGGAGCGTCCCAGCATTCCACCGGCATGAGGTGATCCATGCGCCCGAAGCTGTTCGCCGTCACCCTGCTCTGCGCCGCGGCCCTTGGCTGCGCAGGCAAGCAGGTGATTGCCACGTCCACCCATCAGCAGCGCGTCCAGGCGGAGGCGGCGCTCCGCTCGGCGGAGAACTCGCAGGCGCCGAAGGTGCCCGAGGCCGCCCGGCATCTGGAGTACGCGCGCCAGCAGATCGCCGACGGCGAGCGGCTGATCCGCGAGGGTGAGCAGGAGGCCGCGGAGCTGCGGTTCCGCCAGGCGGCCGCGGACGCGGACCTCGCGTCGGCGCTGGCCCGCGCGGTGCCGCTGAAGGACGAGGCGCGGCGGGCCTCCGAGCAGGCCGAGTCCCTGCGCCGCGGTCAGTGAGTCCCCCACCTCTAGCCTTGTGAGGAGCGAGTCATGCAGCGTTGGAAACTTGGATGGTTGGCGGTCGCCGGAGTCACGGCGCTCTCGGTGGGGTGTGCGCATGGTCCGCCGCCGGGTGAGCTGACCGCGGCGCGCCAGGCCTACCGCGAGGTGGCCACGAGCCCCGAGGGCCGCGAGCGCCCCGCGGACGTGGCGGCGGCCCGGGCGGCCCTGCAGGAGGCGGAGAACGAGTACGCGGAGAGCCAGGGCTCGACGAAGACGCGCTCGCTGGCGTACGTGGCCTTGCGCAAGGCGGAGATCGCCCAGGCGCGCGGCGAGGCGGACCTGGCCGCGCAGCAGCGGGCCCAGGCGGAGGCGCTCCTGCGCCAGGAGCAGGAAGCGCGCGCGCAGAACCTCACGCGTCAGCAGGAGGAGGAGCGCGCGAGGTACGAGCAGCAGCGGCAGCTGTACGAGCAGCAGCGGCAGCAGTACGAGGCGCAGCGCGCGCAGGAGGCCGAGCGGATGCGCACGGCGGACGCGCAGCAGCGGCAGCAACTGGAAGCAGAGATGCAGCGGCGCATGGAGCAGCAGCAGGCCGAGGCGCAGCGGCTGGCGGAGCTCAACCAGCAGCTCCAGCAGCGCACGCAGGAGCTGGAGCAGGAGCGTCAGGCGCGGCTCCAGGCGGAGCAGCGCGCGTCGCAGGCGCTGACGCGGCTGCAGGACGAGAACGTGAAGGTGCGCGAGGAGGCGCGCGGCACGGTGGTGACGTTGTCGGGCAGCGTGCTGTTCGCGACGAACGCGACGGAGCTGCTGCCCGCGGCGCGAGACCGGCTGTCGGAGGTGGCGACGGCGCTGAAGGAGTCGAAGAACCCGCTCCTCATCGAGGGCCACACGGACTCGCGAGGGCCGGAGAGCTACAACGACCAGCTGTCGGAGCGGAGAGCGGAGAGCGTGAAGAACTTCCTGGTGAACCAGGGCGTCCCGCCGGACCGCATCCAGGTCCGCGGCATGGGTGAGAACCGGCCCGTGGCGTCGAACGCGACGGCGGAGGGCCGCGCGAACAACCGCCGCGTGGAGATCGTGGTGGAGCGCAACGTGGCCGGAGCGCAGCCGTCGCGCGGCGGCGGCGTGGGAGGCAGCGGGGCGCAGCAGCCAGCCCGGGGCGACCAGGACCAGAACGCGAAGCCGGAAGGCACGGGCGGCAGCGGCGCGGACGCGAGGCCGCATGGCGCGGGCATCGACCACCAGAGCCCCCAGCCGGAGCAGGGCTCGGGCGACGGCGCCGCGCAGCAGCAGGTGCCCCAGCAGCCCATGGACCACGGGGAGTAGCGCACGCTCGCGGGCTTGAGCACGAAGGTCTCCATCCCGCGTGGGTGGAGACCTTCTTCTTTCCGTGCGTCAGGCGCGCATGCCTCGAGGGAGCGCGTTACCCTTCAAGCCGGCTCCGCCATGACCGACAAGTCCCCCGTCCTGCTCACCACCGAGCGCCTGCACTTGATGCTGCTGCCGCCCGACGCAGCGGAGCGCGTGCTGGCGTACCACGTGGCCAACAAGGACCACCTGGGCCCGGTGTCCCCGGACCGCCCGGCGACCTTCTTCTCCCCGGCCTACTGGCGCACGCGCCTGGCCCAGGACCGCGAGGACTTCCGCCACGACGTGTCCCTGCGCGTCTTCCTCCTCCCCAGGGGCCAGCCCCTCGCGCTCTCCCCCGTCATCGGCAACGCCACGCTCGCCCACATCCGCAGGGGGCCGCTCCAGACCGCGGACCTGGGCTACGGCCTGGATCATCGCCACGAGGGCAAGGGCCTCATGACCGAAGGCCTCCGCGCCTTCTGCGACTTCGCCTTCGGCGCCATGGGCCTGCACCGGCTCCAGGCCAACCACCTGCCGGAGAACCTCCGCAGCGCCGCCGTCCTCCGCCGCCTGGGCTTCATCCCCGAGGGCTACGCGCGCGACTTCCTCCTCATCAACGGCCAGTGGCGAGACCACGTGCTCACCTCGCTCGTGGCCCCCGCCGAACCCGGCCTCCGCGCCAGCCGCTGAGCAACGCGCGGGCCCCGCCCCGGACACCCGCGCGCCCCACGCCCAACAGCCGCTCGCATCCGCCGCCTCCCGCGAGGCGCGGGGGGCGGAGCCTGGCGGACCTGCGGCTCAGTGCAGCTGCGTGGGCAGCATGGGCAGCCCGTGGAAGAAGCGCCGCCCGCTCTCGAAGCGATGGTGGAAGGTGACGCGCTGGTCCAGGTACAGCCGCGACATCTCCTCCTCGCCGTACGCGCGGAAGAACGCGGCGCGCGCCTCGTCACAGGCCCGCTCGTACTCCACGCACAGCGCCTCCCACTCCTCCGGCGGGAGCTCCCCCTCCGGCCAGCCCTCGCCGGTGAGGCCGTAGGCGCGCTCCATCGCGTCCAGCTCCCGGGCCCGCATCCGCACGCGCGGATCCTCCGCGATGGCCTCGTCCGCCATCGCCGTGAGGATGTGCGCCACCAGGAAGAAGCCCGCGTCCGGCGGCACCGCGCCCGCGTCCCGCGCGCTCCGGAACGTCACCAGCAGCTGCGCGTCCATCTCCTCGCCGCCCAGCTCCGACAGCTTCTGCGCCAACCCGCGCCACCGGGCCTCGGTCTCCAGGGCCTCCTGCCGCACCCCTTCCAGCTCCAGCTCACCCGTCTTTTTCATGGTGTCCTCTCCCGGCCCGCGAAAGTCCCTTCCCACGAAGGTTCCCACCCCTGTCTGACGTCCGGGCCCGGCAAACCAAGCACTCCCACTTTTCCGAGACGTCCCGGCGCGTCAGGTGCCAGACGCCCGCGCGCGGCGCCGTCACCTGCCAGACGCGCACCTGTCCGCGGAGGGACGGACGGCCCGGCGGCCAGGCCGGGCATTTCGAGGCTGCCCGGGGGACGAACCACACGGCCGGTGATTGCGTCTGGCAACGTCCCTTCACCGAGGCCGGGTGTCACCCGCAGGACGCTTGGGCCGCGCCCGACGCCTGCCCGCGCACTTGGTGGACGACGGTGGTTGCCGCCGGGCCCGGAAGGATGCATCCGCAGGGCATGGGGCCCGCAGCCGGTGGCCCACCCCAGGGAGCCCTGCCGGTGTCCGAGCCCGTCGTCCCGCCGCAATCGAAGTCCCAGGTGTCGCTCCGCACGGTGTTCACCGTGTGCTTCGGGGTGCTGGGTGTGATGCTCCTGGTGGTGCTCGTCGCCAAGACGCGCGTGGCGCTCACGCTCACCGGCATCGCGGCGCTCATCGCGCTGTCGCTGGAGCACGGCGTGTCGCGGCTGGAGAAGCGCGGCCTGAAGCGCTGGCTGTCCATCACCCTGGTGCTGCTGACGCTGTTCATCGCCGTCGTGGCGCTGGGCCTGCTGGTGATTCCGAACCTGGTGGAGCAGGTGGACGCGCTGGTGACGCAGTGGCCGCACCTGTGGAAGCAGGTGCGCGGCACCGGCATCCTGCGCGCGCTCAACCAGCGCCTGCAGAGCCTGGGCTGGAACGAGCGGCTGGAGGAGGCCACGCCCGCGCTCGCCGGGCCCCTGCCCTCGCTCCTGATGAGCGCCATCGGCGGCGTGGTGGGACTCCTGGGCGGTATCATCACCGTCTTCTTCCTGGTGGTGTTCATGCTGGTGTTCGGCGGCGGCGTGCTCCGGCGCCTCCTGGACCTGGCCCGCCCCGACCACCGCCTGCGCTACGTGCGCGTGCTGCGCAACGTCTACAGCGCGACGGGCGGCTACCTGTCCGGCATCACCCTCATCTGCGCCATCAACGCCACGCTCACCACCACCATGCTGGCGGTGCTGGGCATGCCCTTCTACCTGCCGCTGGGCGTGGCCAGCGGCTTCTCCAGCCTGGTGCCCTACGCGGGCCCCATCATCGCGGGCGGCATCATCACCCTGCTCACGCTGGCCACCGGCGGCCTGTGGAAGGCGCTGGCGGTGTTCATCTACTTCCTCCTCTATGGCCAGTTGGAGGGCAACGTGATGGCGCCGCTCGTGTTCAAGCGCACCGTGCACGTCAACCCGCTCGTCACGCTGCTCGCGGTCCTCTTCTGCGTGGAGCTCGCGGGCATCGTGGGCGCGGTGGTGGCCGTGCCCGTGGCGGCCACCGTGCAGATCATCGTCCGCGAGGTCCTCCTCTTCCGCCAGGAGCGCCGCGCCGCGGCCGTCCTGCCCGAGCCCTGATGAGCCACTCTCCCCTCCAGCTCCTGCTGACGCACGGCTCCGGCCCGCTCATCTTCCTGGTGCTCGTGGCGGGAGGGCTGGGGCTGCCCTTCCCGGAGGACCTGGTGCAGCTGGCGGCGGGCGTGCTGTCGCACCGGGGCGCCATGCCGCTGCCGCTCGCCATCGCGCTGTGCTTCGCGGGCGTGCTGTGCGGGGACACCGTGCTCTTCCTCACCGCGCGCCGGCTGGGGCAGGCCCTGTATACGCACCGGCGCACCCGCCGCCTGTTCCCGCCCGAGCGCCGCGAGCGCATCCAGGGGCTGTACGCGAAGCACGGCTCGCGGGTCGTCTTCATCGGCCGGTTCCTGTCCGTGCTGCGCGTGCCGGTGTTCGCCATGGCCGCGGCGGAGGGCATGCCCCTGCGGCGCTTCCTCTTCTGGGACGGGCTGGCGCTGTGCCTGAGCTCGCCGCTGGTGGTGACGCTGGGCTACCTGGGGTCCGCGAGCGTGGATCGCGTGGCCAGGGGCGTGGGCCGCGTGGAGCACTTCATCGCGCTGGCCGGCGTGGCCGCGCTGCTGGTGGCGCTCGCGGTGCGGCATGCCCGCGAAAAGCGGCAGCCCCGCGCGGCCCCCTGAGCTTCGCGGAGCGGCCGCGCTCCCCCAGGCCCGGCGAATCCGCTATCAACCGGACGTCTCCCCTGGTCCCCACCGCCATGGGCTGGCTGTCCGGCGGCAGGGAGATGGGTGCGCTCATCCGGTCCATGGACTGGTCGAAGACGCCGCTCGGGCCGGTGGACACCTGGCCGCAGAGCCTGCGCACGACGCTCGGCCTGTGCCTGTCCTCCACCGTCCCCATCCTCATCGCGTGGGAGCCGGAGCGCGCGCAGCTCTACGCGGCTCAACGCGCTGCGGGACCTCTCGCGCATCGAGGCGGGCGAGCTGGACCTCCACCTGGAGGAGCGCGACCCGATGGAGCTGGCGCACGAGGTCCTCGACCTCTTCCGCGAGCGGATGGAGCAGGCCCGCTGCCCCCTGGAGCTGCGGGCGGAGCTGAACCTGCGCGTGTGGTGGGACCGCGCGCGCATGGGAGGCAGGAGGGGGCTCCCCGGCACGCGCCGCTGACGAGGGGCGCCTCAGCCCGCCGCCACCTCGCGCAGGCTGTCCTCCACGCCCTGGAGCAGCAGGTCCAGGTCCGCGTCCGGGATGTTGAGCGCGGGCGCGATGTAGACGGTGTTGCCCATGGGGCGCAGGTAGAGGCCGCGGCGTCGGGCGGCCTCGTACACGCGCCAGCCGCTGTCCGCGAAGTAGCCGCCTCCGCCCAGGTCCACGGCGCCCACCATGCCCACCGCGCGCGGGCGCTCGAGCCCGGGGAGGGTGGCGGCCATGCGCTCGAAGGCGGCCTTCACGCGCGGCGCCTTGCGCTGGACCTGCCCCAGCACGTCCTCGTCGCGGTACACGGCCAGCACCTCGCGCGCCACGGACGCGCCCAGCGGGTTGCCGCAGTACGAGTGCCCGTAATAGAGCGCCCGGTCCTTCGCCCCCAGGAAGCCCTGGAAGATGCGCTCGGACGCGAGCGTGGCGGCGAAGGGCATCAGGCCGCCGCTGAGCGCCTTGGCCAGGCACAGCAGGTCCGGCACCACGCCGGCCAGGTCCACCGCGAAGCGGGCGCCGGTGCGGCCCATGCCGGTGAAGACCTCGTCGGCGATGAGGAAGGTGTCCACCGCGCGGGTGGCCTCGCGCACCTCGCGCACGAAGTCCGGCGACGACATCCACATGCCCGCCGCGCCCTGGATGACGGGCTCCAGGATGACGCCGGCGATGCCATCCGGATCCGCCGCGAGCGCGGCCTTCAGCTGCGCCAGGGCGCGCGCGTGGCCGTCGGGCTCCGCGGGGGACGGCACGTGCACCACGTCGAAGAGGAGCGGGCCGAACACGTCGCGGAACTCGTGCACGCCGCCCACGCTGGTGGAGCCGAGGGTCTCGCCGTGGAAGGCGCCGGTCAGGGTGATGAAGCGCGTGCGGCGGGGCCGGCCGTTCTGCGCCCAGTACTGCGCGGTCATCTTGATGGCCACCTCCACCGCGGTGCTGCCGTTGTCCGAATAGAAGACACGCGACAGCCGCTGCTCCGGGGGCACGTCCGCCCGGTCCGCGCCCGGGGCCAGCGCGGTCAGCTCCGCGCCCAGCCGGGCCGCCGGGTCGTGGGTGATGCCCGCGAGCGAGACGTGGGCCAGGCTGCCCAGCTGCTCGGTGAGCGCGCGGACGAGGCGCGGGTGACGGTGGCCCAGGGTGGACACCCACCACGAGCCGTTGGCGTCCAGGTAGCGCCGTCCGTCCGCATCATGGAGCCAGACCCCCTCCGCGCGGACGATGACGAGCGGATCCGTCTTCGCGATGTACGCCTCCATGGCGGTGTAGGGGTGCCAGACGTGCTGCTTGTCGAGTCCGACGAGGGTGGCCCGATCCACGGATGAAGCTCCTGGGCGTCGCGAGGGGTGACGCGCCGCGTGCCCTTCTGCCCTCCCTGGAGGCGGCCCGCAACGTCGCGGTGCGACACGGCAGCCGGGGATGAATGGCTGGCCGCACCGGGGCTTATCCACCAGCGGACAGGCGGCGGGAGGGGGCCGCTCAGTGGCGTGCGTCCGGAGCGGGAGGTGGATGGAGGGACGGTGCCGGTGACGTGGGGAGCGCTGACATTGCCGTGACAGCGGGGGTGTTAGCCCTGTGTCTGTCATCACGGGAGAGTCATGGCCATCGTCATCTTCTTCATCAGTCACTGGCTGCTCTGCGTCTTCTTCCAGAGCTTCTTCCAGCACCGTTACGCGGCGCACCGGATGTACAGCATGGGGCCGCGGACGGAGAAGGTGATGCACCTGCTCACCTACCTGGTGCAGGGCTCGTCGTACCTGTCGCCGCGCGCGTACGCCATCCTGCACCGCGAGCACCACGCGTACTCGGACACGGAGAAGGATCCGCACTCGCCGCACTACTTCAAGGACGTGCTGCGGATGATGTGGCACACGAAGGAGCGCTACTCCGGCCTCGTGACGCGGAAGATCCAGCCGGAGCCGCGCTTCGACGGTGGCTATCCGGAGTGGAAGCTCGTGGACGAGACGCTGGGCCAGTCCTGGTGGGCGGTGCTGGGCTGGGTGGCGCTCTACACGGCGTTCTACGTGACGTTCGCGACGTCGCCCTGGCAGTTCCTGCTGCTGCCGATCCACTTCGTGATGGGGCCGGTGCACGGCGCCATCGTGAACTGGTGCGGTCACAAGTACGGCTACCGGAACTTCAAGGGCAGCGACAAGTCGCGAAACACGCTGCCGGTGGACGTGCTGTGCATGGGGGAGCTGTTCCAGAACAACCACCACAAGTACGGCAGCAGCCCGAACTTCGCGGCGCGCGCCTTCGAGATCGACCCCACGTGGCAGGTGATGCGCGTGCTGTCCAAGCTGGGCGTCATCCGCATCACCACGCCCCAGCGCGCCGTCTATCCGGAGCCGCGCGAGGTGGCCCGCCAGAGCGGCGCCGGAGCGCAGGCGGCCTGACATAGCGTCCAGACTTGAAGCAACGCGGGGGAGCCGTCCGACAGGGACTGCTCCCCCGTGGTGTTTCTCAACCCTGCTTGAGCATGCCGGCCAGCTCCTCGGCCAGGGTCGTGGTGGGACGGCCGATGAGGCGGCTCAGCGTGCGGCTGGTGTCGTTCAGGTCGCCCCGGGCGATGCCTTCGTCGGAGTTCGCCAGCACGTCCGCGTAGCCCTTGGGCAGGCCCGCCTGCTGGAGCGCGGCGGCGAAGTCGGCCGGTGACAGGTCCTGGTACGTCACGGTCCTGCCAGACTGGCGGGACAGCTCCGCCGTGTACTCCGCCAGCGTGAAGCCCGTGTCGCCCGCGAGCTTATACACCTGGTTCTCGTGGCCCGTGCCGGTGAGCACCGCCACGGCGGCGTCCGCGTACTCCTGGCGGGTGGCGGGAGCGACGCGGCCGTCCTTCGCGCAGCCCCGGAGCACGCCCTGCGCCAACGTGCGCTGTGCGGCCTCCGTGTAGTTCTCCAGGTACCAGCCGTGCCGCAGGAACACGAACGGAAGCCCTGAAGCGCGGATGGCCTCCTCCGTGAACAGGTGCTCTCCGGCCAGCAGCATCCGCGATGTGTCCGCGTGCAGGATGCTCGTATAGGCCAGCAGCTTCACGCCGGCCTTCTTCGCCGCGTCCACCACGGTCTGGTGCTGCTTGCGGCGCTGGCCCACCTCGCTGGAAGAGATGAACAGCACCGTGTCCCCATGGGAGAACACGCCATCCCAGGTCTCTGGCTGGCTGTAGTCCGCCTTGCGCACCTGCACGCCGCGCGCGTCCCACTCCGCGGCCTTGTCCGGATTGCGCACCGCGACGGTGACCTGGTTGGCGGGGACCTTCTTCAACAGGCCCTCGATGACGAAACGGCCCAGCCGGCCCGTGGCTCCCGTGACGACGATCATGGCTGCCTCCGTGTTGCGCATGGCAAGGAGCATTCCAAGCCCTCGAACAGCCCTGCTCTACACCTCGCCCGCTCCGGTTCTCCAAAACCTGTCCGACTGTCGGACAGGTTCGTGCGAAACGCCGCCGCCAGGAGGCTCAGCAGAACTCTCGCTTTCTCATCCCTGGGAACCGGATTCCTGCCCGAGGGTTCAGAGGAACTCGTCCACGATGAAGACGCCCCCGCCGGAGAACTCAAGGACAGCGGTTCCGGGGGCTGAGCCAGGGAGCTTCCGCATCTGTCCCTTGGCCGTCCGCGCCACCGCGCAGATGGGCACCCGCTGTGATGCACCCGGTGGAAGGGCCTCGAAATAGCGGATGACTGCCTGGGGTCCGCTCGTCCAGACGTATCCATAAAGGCGCGCCGGTGCCTCCAGCGTCCCCAGGTCGTCGACCAACACACTCTCGACATGGCCTTCGTGCAAGGTGATGGACCGGCTACGCATCTGGTTCACATCGAATTCGACCGTCGCGCCATCCCCCACGCCCAATCGCAGATAGCGCATTGCCTTGAGCGCCTCTTCCGGGCATTTCTCGGGCCCGGGAGTTCCGTCGGGCCGCAGACTCACTTTCCCTGTCGCGGCACCAGCGCAACCCGCGATCAGGGCCATGCAGAAGAGACCGCACGCAAACTCAAACGTCCTGGAAGCCATCCCGTGGAGCTTAGAGGAACTTGTCCACGATGAAGACGCCGCCTCGTGAGTACTTGAGGACGGCGGTTCCCGGGAGAGAGCCGGACAGCTTCCGCATCTGCCCCTTTGTCATGCGAACCACCGCGCAGATGGGTACCCGCGCTGCCGAATCCGGGGGACGCGCCTCGTAGTAGCGGATGACCACCTGGGGTCCACTCGTCCACACGTAGCCGTAGAGCCGCGTGGGCGAGTCCAGTGGCCCCAGGTCACTCAACAACATGCTCTCGACCCGGCCCTCATAGAGCGTGACGGGTTCGGCGTCGCCCTGGTTCACATCGAACTCGACGAGCGCGCCAGCCCCCACCGCCAGCCGCAGATAGCGCATCGCTTCGAGCGCTTCTTCCGAGCACCGCTCGGGTCCCGGTGTCCCATCGGCTCGAAGCGACACCCGTCCCATTGTCGAGCCCGCGCATCCCGAGGCCATTACCGACAAGGCAAGGCAGCACACACGTTCGAGCTTCCTGGAGACCATTGCCCGGCTCTTACTCACGCACCAGTTGAGGGTCCAGCAGCACGGAGGCCTGGAGTCGCCCGTCATGCTGGTAGACCTCCAGCGCCAACTCCTCGAACTTTCCCTCCGGGTTGAGGAACGCACTGCGGTCCACCACGAACGCGATGGCACCTGTCTGCCCCACCGCGATCGACTCGCGTTCGGCCCGGATGGCCACGGTCTTCGGCGCGCGACTGGATGATGCGAAGAGCTTCGTCTGGGACAAGCGCCAGGTCCGGCTCTCACTCTGATTCGTCACGCTGAGCATGATCGCCGCCTTGCCCTTGCCCGAGTAGACCGTCATCGAGAGCTGGGCATCCACGTCATATCCACGCCACGTGTGCTGCCGCTTGAACGGCGTCTGCGCCCCAGCCCCCGACACCAGTAGCGCCGCCAGCGCGTGGTCCGTGGAGGTCTCCTCCTCACGCAGCCTCGCGTTCTCCAGCTCCAGCTCATTCTTCGCCCTGAGCGTGCGCGTCAGGACGGAGACCAGGGACTGGTAGCTCTCCCGGTCCTTGAAGACGTCCACCTGCTGATCCGTCCAGCCACCCTCCTCCATGAAAGGAGGCCGCAACAAGAACGACATCGCGGTCCCATCCGCGAGCGTCACGAGCAGGGGAACGCTCTCATCCGGCCCCAGGGCCCGGAGGGGCTCGATCACCACCCGCTTCCCCGCGACCACCAGAGGCTCGAAGCGCCCCTCCCATCCCAAGAGCTTCGTCTTTAGCGGGTCGCAGGGTTGCTCGAACCGGAGCACCGTCACGATTTGTCCCGACACGTGGATGCGGTGGGCCGCGTCATCCGGATGCTCCGACAGCACCAGGGTTCGGATCTGCGCACGCTCACGTGGCCCTGCCAGGGCAGGAGCAGCCACGAGGACGAGCATAGCGACGAACCAACTAGGTAGGGCGTTCCGCATCGAACCTGGACCCTACCCAAGCCGTCCGTTCCACGCCAAACTTCCGGACTGGCACGCAGGTCCGGAAGGTCTGTGCCGGAACGCTCAGCCCTGCTTCAACGCCGCGCCAATCGCGCTCCCGAACGGCGCCGTGGGCCGGCCAATCAGCCGGCTCAGCGTGTGGCTGGTGTCATTCAGCTCCCCGCGCGCGAGCCCCGCGTCCGCGTCCGCCAGCGTGTCCGCGAAGGGCTTGGGCACGCCCACCTGCTGGAGCGCCGCGGAGAACTCCGCCACCGGCAGGTCCACGTACTTCACCGGCTTGCCGGACTGGCGCGACAGCTCCGCCACGTACTCCGGCAGCGAGAAGCTCGCGTCCCCCGCCAGCTCGTACACCTGGTTCTCGTGGCCCGCGCCCGTCAGCACCGCCACCGCCGCGTCCGCGTACTCCTCGCGCGTCGCCGCCGCCACCCGGCCGTCCTTCGCGCTGCCCTGCACCACGCCGTACTGGAGCGCCGGCCCGAGGTGCTCCGTGTAGTTCTCCACGTACCAGCCGTTGCGCAGGAACACATACGGGATGCCCGACGCGCGGATGGCCTCCTCCGTCGCCTTGTGCTCCCCCGCCAGCGACAGGCCGCTCCGGTCCGCGAACAGGATGCTCGTGTAGGCCAGCAGCCTCACCCCCGCCTTCTTCGCCGCCTCAATGACCACCAAGTGCTGCGGGAAGCGCCTCCCCACCTCGTTCGCGGAGATGAGCAGCACCGTGTCTCCCTTCGAGAACACTCCGCTCAGCGTCTCCGGCTGGTCGTAGTCCACCTTGCGCACCTGCACGCCGCGCGCCGCCCAGGCCTTCGCCTTGTCCGGGTTGCGCACCGCCACCGCCACCTCGTTCGCCGGCACCTTCTTCAGCAACCCCTCGACGACGAACTGCCCCAGCTTCCCCGTGGCTCCCGTGACAACGAACATGGCTTCGCCCCTTCCTTCCCGCGCCCCAGGCGCGAATTCGAACCGGCACTGACCCTAACGGCGTCACTCACTTTTGGTAAGTACGCACCTCGTGGTAAGTGTCACGCCATGAAGACAAGCAAGCGCAGCCCGCTGCTGGAGAAGGTGAAGCAGCGCGGGGACCTGTACGCGGCGGCGTGTCCCTCGCGCGGCGTGCTGGAGCACGTCACCAGCCAGTGGGGCGTGCTGGTGCTCGTCGCGCTCAAGGAGGAAGGCACCCACCGCTTCAGCGAGCTGCGCCGCAAGGTGGGCGGGGTCAGCGAGAAGATGCTCGCCCAGACGCTCCAGGCCCTGGAGCAGGACGGCTTCGTGCACCGCGAGGCCCACCCCGTGATTCCCCCGCACGTGGACTACAGCCTCACGCGCCTGGGCGGGGAGGTCGCCGTCCACGTGGAGGCGCTGACCTCCTGGATTGAAGACAACATGGCCCGGGTGATGGCCGCCCGGACCCGGGCGCCGCCCCGCAAGAAGGCCTCCTGAGGCGCCCTGGGCCCGCTCGCCCGGGTGCCCGCCGGAGGGACGAACGGGAGCGAAGGAGACAGGCCCGCGTTAAGACTGCTCCCGTGCCCGCCGACACCCCTCTCAAGGTCCGCATTCTCGACGCCATCCGCGATGTCCCGGCCCCCCAGTGGGATGCCCTGGTCGCCGACGGCGCGCCCCCCTTCGTGCGCCACGCGTGGCTGTCCGCCATGGAGGAGAGCGGCAGCGCCACCGAGGACACCGGCTGGGCCCCGCACCACCTGACGCTGTGGCGCGGGAAGAAGCTCGTCGCCGCCGCGCCCGCCTACCTCAAGTTCCACAGCATGGGCGAGTACATCTACGACTTCGGCTGGGCCAACGCCGCCGCCCAGCTGGGCGTGGAATACTACCCGAAGCTGCTCGTGGGCGGCCCCCTGTCCCCCGCCACCGTGCCGCGCTTCCTCACCGCCCCCGGCGAGGACGCCTCGAAGCTACGCCTCGCGCTCCTCCAGGCCGCCGTGGACGCGGCCCGGGCGCAGGGCTGCTCCGGCGTGCACGTGCTCTACCCCACGGACGAGGAGGCGGACCTCCTGGAGGAGGCCGGGCTCGCGCGCCGCATCACGCTCCAGTTCCATTGGAAGAACCCGGGCTATCAAGGCTACGACGACTACCTGGCCCGCTTCGACTCCAAGCGCCGCAACCAGCTCAAGCGCGAGCGCGGCGCCGCGGCCACCCAGGGCATCCAGCTGCGCACCGTGCGCGGCGCGGAGCTGACGCAAGAGCACGCCCGACGCGCGTACACCTTCTACACGTCCACCTGCGAGCGCCACGCCTGGGGCCAGGTGCAGCTCACCCCCGGCTTCTTCGAGCGCGTCTTCCGCGACCTGCCCCACGCGGTGGAGATGGTGGAGGCGGTGAAGGACGGGAAGGTCATCGCCGGGGCCTTCAACCTGGCCACGCCGGAGCGGCTCTACGGCCGCTACTGGGGCTGCACGGAGGAGCACCCCTTCCTGCACTTCAACGTCTGCCTGTATCACTCCGTGGACGACTGCATCCGCGCGGGCCGCAAGGTCTTCGAGCCCGGCGCCGGCGGCGAGCACAAGGTGTCTCGCGGCTTCGAGCCCACCGCCGTGCACAGCGCCCACCTGGTTTTCGACAAGCGCCTGGACAAGGCCGTGCGGAGCTTCCTGCGCATGGAGCACGCGCGGCTGGCACCCGCGGTGGAAGAGGCGGAGCGCATCTGCGGCCTCAAGCCGTGGGCCGGCTCCGGAGCCGGCGGGGCCCCCGGGTCCACCGGTACCTGAAAACCCCGGACGTCTGTCCGCCAGCCCACCGGCCGGTGGGCATCCGCGCGCGGTTCAAGTTGTGAAATCGGGGTGAACCTCTAGAGTCCGCCCCCATGAAAGTCCCGGAGACAGAGGAAGACTTCATCCAGTGGTACGAAGACTGCTGGGCCGACCGCGATGAGGTGGAGTACCCCAAGCTGTTCGGCGCCATCCGCGAGGAGGTGGACCTCCTCGAGGGCACGGGCGTGCTGGAGGGGTGGCTGGAGAGCGAGCTGGCCCAGGGCACGGAGCTGGATCCGAACTGGCTGCCCATGGGCGTGCGCGTGGCGCCTCCCAGCCCGGAGCACCCGTACTGGACCTACGTGACGAGCGGCCTGTCCAACCCCTTCACGGTGGCCCCCGGCGAGGACCTGCCGGACGACGCCCGCAGCGGCCTGGGCTACGAGATGGTCATCCACACGCCCGAGGAGGAGCGCTGGCCCGTGCTGCGCCTGCTGGACATGATGGCCTACAACCTCGTGTGCGCGCGGCTGTTCGCCATGGGGCACCGCTACCCTGTGGACGGCACGCTCACCGGCGGTGACACCAAGCTGTCGGGCTTCGTGTTCGTGAAGGACGCCACCCGCCCCAGCCACTTCACCCTGCCCAGCGGCCAGGTGGAGCTGCTCACGCTGGTGGGCGTGACGAAGAACGAGATGGCCTTCGCGCGCTCCAACGGCATGGACAGCCTGATGAAGCGGCTGGCCGACCCCGCGAACCCCACCACCGCGTACATCACGCGGCCGGAGCGCGACGAGGTGAAGCTGTAGGCTCCGCGGCGCGCCGCCGCGCTACCCCGTGCGCGGCGGCGAGGACTCCACCAGCGAGTGCAGGAGGCCCGGCTCGAAGGGCTTCTCGATGCGCGGCAGCGGCACGGCCTGGAGGAAGGCGCGGGCGCGCTCCGTGAAGCTGCCGCCCGTCATGAACACGAAGCGCGACAGGAGCTCCGGCCGGCGCCGCGACAGCTCCGCGTGCACGTCCATGCCGGTCAGGTCCGCCATCATCAGGTCGCAGAAGACGCGGTCGAAGGCGTCGTCCTCCTCCAGCAGCGCCAGCGCCTCCCGGCCGCTGTGCGCCACCACCACGTCGTGCTGCCGGCCCAGCATGCGCCGGAGCACCGCGGTGAGCTGCGGCTCGTCGTCCACCACCAGCACGCGCTTGCGCGCGGACCCATCCTGCGCGCCCGCCGCGGGGACGCCCGGGGACACGATGGGCTCCGAGACCGGCAGCCGCACCTGGAAGGTGCTGCCCATGCCGGGGATGCTGGTGGCCGTCAGCTCGCCGTGCATGCTGCGCACGAGCCCCAGGCAGATGGACAGCCCCAGGCCGCTGCCCTCCCCCATGGGGCGCGTGGTGAAGAACGGCTCGAAGGCGCGCTGGAGCACCTCCGGCGTCATGCCCAGGCCGGTGTCGGACACCTCCACCAGCACCCACGCGCCCTCGCGGCGGGTGGTGACCGTGACGCGGTGCCGGTCATACGCGCCGGAGGGGATGGCGTGCGCGGCGTTGATGAGCAGGTGGAGGAACACCTGGCCCAGGCGCGTCTCGTGCGCCAGCGCGGGCGGCACCTGGCCGAAGCGGCGCTCCACCTGGGCGCGGCTCCGCAGGTGGGTCATCGCCATGGAGATGCCGAACTCCACCGCCGCGTGCACGTCCACGGGCTCCAGGCGCAGCTCGTCCGCGCGGGCGAAGGTCTGGAGGTCGCGCACGATGACGCGGATCCGCTCCGCGCCCTCGCGCGCCTCGCGCAGCGCCTCCAGCGCCTCCCCGAGCGCGTCCTGGAGCCCGGGGCGGCGGGCGAGCGGCGTGAGCTGCTCCACCGCGAACTGGAGGTTGCCGGTGACGTAGGACAGGGGGTTGTTGATTTCGTGGCCCACGCCCGCGGCCAGCTGGCCCGCCATGGCCAGCTTCTCCGACTGCACCAGCCGCTCGCGCGCGGCGATCAGCTCGTGCGTGCGGCGCTGGGCCAGGGCCTCCGCCTCCAGGCGGCCGGAGTGCTCGCGGGCGAGCAGCGCGTCGCGCTCCGCCTGCACGCGCTTCTTGTCGGTGATGTCCCGCGCGTAGGTGGAGATGTTGCGGCCGCTGGACCAGGTGTGCACCTCGTGCCAGCGGTCGCGCCCGGTGCGCAGCTCGAAGAGGCGGTAGCTCTCCTCGGCGGCCGCCTCGCGCAGCGCGCGCTCGAGCGGGGTGCCGCACAGCTCCGGGCACGCGTCCCACAGCACGCGGCGGAAGAGCGCCTCGGGCGTGCGGCCGGTGAGCGCGGCGGCGTTGCGGTTCACGTAGGTGAGGCGCCAGGCCGTGTCCACGGTGAAGAAGGCGTCCGGCATGCTCTCCAGCACGTCGCGCACCCAGTCCAGCGTCTCGCGCAGCCCCTCCTCCACCCGCTGGGCGCTGGTGATGTCACGAAGGCGCAACAGCACCCCGTCGCGCAGCGGCACCGCGGTGCCTTGCAGGAGGACGTCCCCTTCGGAGAAGTGGTCCGCGTGCGGCCGGCCGGACTCCACCACCTGGCGCAGCAGGTCCATGCGGCCGGCGATGCCGTCCTTCGAGGACACCTCGCCCAGGCGCCGGCCGCGCAGGGACTCCGGCCCGCGGCCCAGCGCGCGGGCGGCGGCGGGGTTCGCCCACAGCCACTCGAAGTCCTGGATGGCCCCGCCCGGTGAGCGCACGGCGCGCAGCACCATGCACGCCTCCGGGTGCTCACGCTCGGCCTCCTCCAACGCGGCCAGGAGCGCGTCCGGGAGCGGCAGGGCCACGGTCGTCTCGGTCGCGGACATCCAACTCCTCACCGCCCCGGCGACTGCCCACCCCGCGGGGAGCCCGCATGTCGCCACGAATTGCACGGCGGCTCAAGCCAGCCACAAAGTTCTTTTATTTCTCAATATTATTGAATTACAGAGATAATCACTGAATGAATGAGGGAGGGATTCAACGAAGCGCTCCCTCCCACCCGAGGACGTCGGCCACACTCCCACCCACCCATGCGCCCTCCCTTCATCACGCACGTCGCGTTCGAAGCGCTGCACCTGCCCCTGACGGAGCCGTTCGCCATCGCGACGGGCGCGCAGCACGCGGCGGAGAACGTGCTCGTGCGGGTGACGCTGGCGGACGGCACCGTGGGGCTGGGCGAGGCGGCGCCCTTCACTGCGGTGAGCGGGGAGACGCAGGCGAGCACGCTGGCCGCGCTGGCGCCGGTGCGGGGGCTGCTCGTGGGGCGCGATGCCCGGGCGTGGCGTCCGGCATCGGAGGCGCTGGCGGATGCGCTCGCGCTGGCGCCGGCCGCGCGGTGTGGCGTGGAGATGGCAATCCTGGATGCGCTCGCGCGGCACCACCGCATCCCGCTGTATGCCTTCTTCGGCGGAGCGGGGACGGCGCTGGACATCGACATGACGGTCACCGCCGGGGACGTGGCGCACGCGGTGGCGTCCACGCGGGCCATCCTGGGGCGGGGCATCGACACGTTGAAGGTGAAGGTGGGCGCGCTGGATCCGGACTCGGACGCGGCGCGGCTGGTGGCCATCCACCAGGAGGCCCCGAAGGCGCGGCTCTTCGCGGACGCGAACGGGGGCTACGACGTGGCGGAGGCGCTGGCGTTCCTCAAGGAGCTGGAGCGCGCGGAGGTGCCGCTGTCGCTCTTCGAGCAGCCGGTGCCCGCGTCCGACTTCGCGGGGCTCGCGGAGGTGACGCGCCGCTCGAAGGTGCCGGTGTGCGCGGACGAGTCGGCGCGCTCGGTGAAGGACGTGCTGCGGCTCATCCGTGAGGACGCGTGCCACGGCATCAACATCAAGACGATGAAGTGCGGGATGGTGGAGGCGGTGACGATGTGGAGCCTGGCCCGCGCGGCGGGGCTGGAGCTGATGGTGGGCGGGATGGTGGAGAGCGTGCTCGCGATGAGCGCGTCCGCGCACCTGGCGGCGGGGCTGGGCGGCTTCACCTACGCGGACCTGGACACGCCGCTGTTCATCGCGAGCCATCCGTTCCAGGGCGGAGGCCAGTACGCGGGCGCGCGGCTGACGTTGGACCCGGACGCGCCGGGGCACGGCGTCACGCTGCGCTGAGGCGTCAGCCCTTCACGAGGGAGGCGGCCACGTCGAGCGCCTTCTCCCGCTGCGGATCCGCGCCGGCCGCGTAGGGCAGCGCGTCCGGGACCTCCACGTCCACCGGGACGCCCACGCCCTCCAGCCGCTCGCCGTCCACCTTCACGTCCATGACGGCGAGGTAGAGCAGGTCCCCGTTGGCCAGCTTCTGCGGCCCGCCGCCCAGCACCGCGCCCGCGGTGCGCTGCCCCACGAGCGTGGCCAGTCGGTGGCGCTTCAGCGTGAAGGCCACCAGCTCCTTGCCGCTGCGTGAGTTGCCATTGACGAGCAGCACCACCGGCTTGCGCCAGGACGGCGTGAAGGCGTGAGGCGCCCCGTCTCGGCCGGTGCTGACGAGCTGGGGGACCTGGGGGTTGAAGAGGTTGACGAAGGTGGGATTGCAGCCGCCCCAGCCGTCGCGGAAGTCGATGACGAGCGCGTCCGCGTCCGCGAAGGTGTCCTGGAGCGCCTCCTCCAGGGCCTGCTGGTACTCCTCGCCGGTGCATGCGTAGACGTGCTGGTAGGCGACGCGGCGGCCCTGGCGCTCCACGACCTGCCCGCTGGCCTTCTGGAACGCGAGCCACTCCTGGCGCGGGTTCACGCGGTGGGGCGTGACGGTGAGCGAGAGGGGCTCAGCGCCCTTCACGCGCTCCACGGTGAGGCGCGTGGCCTTGCCCGCGCGGCGCGTGAAGGCATGCCAGGGATGAAAGGGTTTGCCCTCCACGGCGACGAGCCGGTCTCCCCGGAGCAGGCCCGCCTTCGCGCCGGGGCCCTCCGCGAAGACGTGGCGGACGAAGAAGCCTGCTGGCATCTCCACCACGTCCACGCCGATGCCGGTGGCCTCCACCTTCTTCTGTTTGAGGAAGGTCTGGAAGATGGCGGACACCTCCGCGTGGCCAGGGCTCTCCTTGGGGTAGTAGGCCGTGTGCGAGGCCTTCAGCTCCGCGAGCGCCGCGCGGGTGCGCCGGGTGAAGTCCTCCACGTCCCTGGCGTCGGCGGCATAGCCCTGGTGCGCGTCCGCCCAGGCGGCGCCCTGCTCCGCGTCGAGGAAGCGGGTGCGCACGAGGGCGACGATCTCCTCGCCCTGCTTCGCATAGGAGGGCGGCGAGGCCTGGACGCTCCCCGCGAGGAGCAGCCCCGCCATCCACCCGTGCGTGGTCCGGACCGTCATTGCGTACCCCTCCCGCGAGGACTTCACGATTCTTCACAAGGGAGCAGCCCCGAGGAAGGGAGGGGCGCCCTGGCGCCGCGCGGTGTGGCGAACGGAGCGGGCGCGGTTAGGGATGAGGGGCTCATGTTGGATGCGCCCTCGTCACCGCCCAGGCTCGCGCTCGTATCGGAGGACCCCCTGGCCCGGGGCGCGCTCGCACGGGCGCTGAGCGACCAGGCGGAGGCCTGGACGGTGGTGGCGGCGGGCACGCAGGAGGAGCTGGAGTCGGCGAGGGGCGCGCCGCCCGATGTGGTGCTCTGGGATACGGGCCTGCGGCTGGAGGAAGGGGCGGCGCCGGACCTGGGCGCGCCGGTGCTGGCGCTGGTGGCGGACGAGGCAGCGGGCGAGCTGGCGTTGGGCGCGGGCGCGAGGGGCCTGCTCTTGCGCGACGTGGCGCCGGGGATGCTGGGGGCCGCGCTGCACGCGGTCGCCCGAGGCCTCACGGTGTTCGAGCCGGGTCTGGCCCAGGTGCGCGCGGCGCCCAGGAGCACGGCGCCGTCGGGAGCGCCGGGCCCGGACGCGCTGACGCCGCGCGAGCGCGAGGTGCTGGGCCTGCTGGCGGAGGGCCTGTCGAACAAGGCCATCGCGGACCGGCTCACCATCAGCGAGCACACCGCGAAGTTCCACGTGAACGCGGTGCTGGCCAAGCTGGGCGTGCAGCGCCGCACGGAGGCCGTGGTGCGCGCGGCGCGGCTGGGGCTGGTGACGCTCTAATCGCTGGTTCGAAGCTCGCGCAGATGTTCGACGCCCCAGAGGAACACTGGCTCCACATCCTTGTATTGATGGTCGGAGATGGCCATCACCATCGCCTCCGCTTCATCGATCGGGCCAGCCTCCGCAGCAGCAATTCGTTCCACTTCCCGGCTCCCCTCCTCGACCTCGAACGCGTCCGCGTAGCATGACTCCTGGAGCCTGGTCACCCCCCAGGGAGGGAGCCTGCGTCTCCGGGCATCGCAACGACCATCCCCGCTGCTACACTCCCACCCCTCCATGGCCAACCAGGATTGGGTCTCGCGCCTGCTCACCGGGCGCGCGTCGGCGGACAAGGGCCTCAGCGTCCACCTCTCCGAGCGCGACGGCGGCAGCCTCCACGACAAGATGCGGCAGGCGTATTGGTGGATCACCAACAACGCCGTCATCTGCCCCTACTACGACATCGAGTTCGGCGGCTCCGCCGCGCTCAAGAACACCGCGGGGGACGAGGTCCACCTCCCGGAGGACATGAGCTACAGCTCCTTCGTCCTCATCCCCCTGCTCACCCTCTTCACCTGCCGCCGCGCCCTGCTCGTGGGCGGGCCGGGCCGCGGGAAGACCACCTCCGCCATCCTCATGGCCCTGCTCTCCGGCATGGGCCGCGAGGACGTCCACCGGGGCATCCAGCGCGGCCACCCGCAGCTGTCCATCGCGGACCTGCTCGGCGCCCCGCTGCCCTCCGACATGCTCAAGGCGGAGGACCTGTCCGCCGTGAAGGTCAGCTGGCGCAAGTGGATTGGCCAGCGCGTCAAGATCGTCGACGAGTACAACCGCATCCCCACCAAGACCCAGTCCGCCCTGCTGTCGCTGCTGGGCGAGGGCTACGCGGAGATGATGGACCAGTACGTCTACACCGGCCGCTCGTCCTGGTTCCTCACCGCCAACGACGACCAGGGCGGCGGCACCTTCCAGGTCATCGAGGCCCTCAAGGACCGCCTGGACGTCGTCGTGCGCGCCGTGCCCTTCAACTCCGGCTTCGTGGACACCCTGCTCCAGCGCATCGAGTCCGACAAGTCCCCGGAGGAGCTGCTCCCCAAGGACATCGTCTTCACGCCCGGCGAGTTGGAGAAGGCCTACAACGCCATCCTCGCCGTGGAGGTGCCCAAGGGCGTGCTGGAGCGCGTGGCCTTCTTCCTGGGCCAGCTGGACTTCTGCCGCATGGCGTCCCCGCGCTTCGAGTTCAAGCACAAGGACACGCTGAAGCTGGCCGGCCAGACCGTGTCCGCCGTGTGCAACGAGCAGTGCCCCCTGGACAAAAAAGTGCACCTCTGCACGCAGACGGAGAACGGCACCAGCGTGCGCGCCTACCAGACCATCCTCCACTTCGCGAAGGCGCTCGCGTTCTTCCGCGGCCACCGCGTCGCGGAGCTGGAGGACTTCCGGCAGATCATCCCCTGGGTGCTGCACGAGAAGCTCACCCCCAACGCGCGCAGCCCCTTCTTCGAGGTGAAGGGCAACAAGCTGCTGCTCCAGGACCGGGTGGCGTGGATCCGCAACATGTTCGACATGGCCATGGCCCGCTACGGCACCCACGCGCCCGTGCGCCAGAAGGTCGTCGCCCTGCGCGCCGAGCTGGACCTGGGCCTGTCCGGCGTGGACCTGCGCACCACGGAGAGGCGCCTGTCCACCGTCACCGCGCTGATGAACGAGCTGATGACCCGCCAGGAGCTGTCCGGCCCGGTGTACGAGGACCTCATCCACTTGAAGTCCCTCTACAGCCGCTACCGCAACTACGCGACGTGGCTGAAGGAGAACCCGGGCGGTCAGGGGCAGCAGCCATGAGCGACTTCGTCAAGGACCTGGAGAACGAAGCCCGCGGCCGGTTCGTGCGCTGGGACCCCGCGCTGTGGACCGCCTTCCTGGATGGCCCCGGGGTCCGCCTGGGCCAGGCGCTGACCAGCGGCGACGCCGCGGCCGGCGAGGAGCTGCTGCGCGACTACCTGCGCCTGGGCGCCGAGGGCATCGGGCTGGGCTACCTGTACCCGGAGTCCGCCGGGCGGCGGAACTTCTTCACGCTCGCGTGGTCGGACCTCGTGCCGCGCCTCCTGCCGAAGCTGCGCAAGGAGGAGCAGGCCCCGGCGCTCGCGCGCATGTGGAACCTCAGCGAGAACCTGGAGTCCGCGCCGCCCTGGGTGCAGCGGCTGTTCTGCCGCCTGGGCGCGAGCCTGACCTCGCTGGCGGACCTGGAGGGCCACCTGCACGCCATCGCCAACGAGGCGATGGAGCCGCCCTCCCAGACGCTGGGCGACACGTCCACCGCGCAGTGGGTGGACCTGTCCCAGGAGGACGCGCGCTTCATGCCCGGGGAGGTGCACTTCCTGGCGCCCGCCGTCGTCTGCGTGCACGACCGTCACCGCGCCACCGCTGCGGGCGGACGCGACGCGGCCACGCAGGGCGTGTGGCTGGTGAAGAAGCCCGTGCTCCTGGGGCCCATGGGCTGCAACGAGCGGCTGGAGCCCTCGACGGGCAAGCCCTCCAAGGCGCTCACCTCGCTGGCGCAGCGCGACCCGCGCGCGGGTGACTGGTACAGCACCCACCACAACGAATGGCGCGCGGTGGCCACGATGCACACCTCCCAGTGGCTGGCGGTCCTCCTGCCGACATGAGCGCGGGCGCGGCCTTCACCCCGGAGGAGGTGGAGCGGTGCTGGCGCGACGCGCTGGCGCTGTGGGACGTGCACGTGGAGCTGAGCCCCCCCGTGCCGCACCAGCGCTTCCGCCCCGGCGAGGCCGCGCCGGATGAGCCGCTCGCGTACATCGACCTGGCGCGCCGGCAGGTGTTCGTCCACTTCGACCTGCTGGTCCGCATGGGCGCGCGCGACAGCCTCACCGCCGTGCTGGCGCATGAAATCGGGCACCACGTGCGCTTCCCGCACACGCTGGGGTGGGACGCGGAGCTGCGCGTGCTGGAGCAGCGCCTCATCCCGGGCCTGGCCCAGTCGCTCACCAACCTGTTCTTCGACCTCCAGGTGAACGAGTTCGTGGGCCGCACCCACGCGGAGGCCCTGTGCCAGGTGTACCGGGGCTTCCTGCGCACGCCCGAGGGGCGCGAGAAGAAGAAGAAGAAGGATCCACGAAAGAAGGAGGACGGCGGCGCGGGCAGCCCGACCCCGCTGTTCTGCTTCTACCTGGCCATCTACGAGGAGCTGTGGCGCCGGGAGCCCGGGTCCCTGGTGCCCGAGGCCCTGCTGCCGAAGCTGGAGGCGGCCTACCCGGGCTTCCGCGCGCAGGCGCGCATGTTCGTGCAGACGTTCTACGCGCTGCCCGACCCGCGCCTGCAATTCCTCTACTTCTGCGCCGCGTTCATCCGCTTCATCGACATGCCCTCCGAGATGGGCTTCCGCATCCCGCTGGCCGGGGACGTCTCCACGCCGGACGAGGGCGACCTGGACGCGGCGATGCAGGCCGGCGGCCGGTGGGCGGATGCGCTGGACGAGGCCCGCGCCAACGGCTGGCTGGATGACGCTCACGACACGAAGGAGTCGGAGCCGCTGGACGCCATCCGCCGCGTGACGGCGCACCTGCCCGGCACGAACGGCGGCACGCTGCGGCGGGCGCTGGTGGCCCGCTACTACCGTCGGCTCGTGGACCAGTACCTCCTCAAGCTGCCCGCCTCCCCCTCGAAGCCAGAGCCCTACCTGCGCACGCTTCCGGAGGCGTGGGAGTACGGCGACGACCCGTCCACCATCGACTGGACGCTCACGGTCATCTCCCAGGGCCCCCTGGCGGCCGTGGCCCCGCTGCGCCGCGAGCTGGAGGCGGACCTGCCGCCCCCGTCCGACCTGGGCGTGCCCGCGCTGGAGATCTACCTGGACACCAGCGGCTCCATGCCCAACCCGGAGCAGTCGCTCAACGCGATGACGCTGGCCGCGCAGGTGCTGTCCGCCTCCGCGCTGCGCAAGGGCGCCACGGTGCGCGGCATCATCTATTCGGCGGACAACCCCATCGTGTCCCCCTGGATGTACGACGAGGAGACGGCGCGCGACTTCTTCTTCCACTACATCGGTGGAGGGACGTGGTTCCCGGTGGAGGTGATGGAGCAGCTGTCCGAGGAGCGGCCGGACGTGCTGCGCGTCGTCATCTCCGACAGCGACTTCCTCTACAACATGCGCCAGGAGGGCGCGCTGCCGCGGTTCGCCCGCGCGATGGCGCGCTCGCGCCGGGTGGTGGCCTTCCTGGCGGTGGTGGACGATGCGACCGTGCGGCACGTGATGGCGCCGGTGATGGGGAGCCCGCGCTTCCGGCTGGCGACCGTGCAATGGATGTCTGACTTTGGCCGTGCCGCCGCGGCGCTGGCCGATGCCCTCTTGGAGAACTGATGGCGGTCTCGATTCCCCACCTCCGTGAGCAGCTGGCGGCCACGCCCCTCGTGTCGCCGTATCCGCACGACCTGGCGGTGGCCATCGTCTGCGACACCTTCCGCCTGGCCAGCCAGCGGCCCCCGTCACAGGCCGAGTGGGCGAAGCTGGAGCAGCGCCTGAAGAACCCGCTGTTCCGCGAGCAGGTGGGCATGCTCGCGCACGTGCTGGTGTCCTCGGACCTGCGCAAGAAGACGGTGCTCTACCTCACCCCGGACCGCACCCCGCAGGCGCGGCTCCACCAGTTCTTCGAGGAGGTGCACCCCCTCACCGCGGAGATGATCCGCGCCAACGCCTTCCGCCAGGAGGAGTTCCTGCGCAAGTGGCTGGCGGCCCTGGGCGCGGACGTCGAGGGCGAGACGGAGGCCGAGTCGAAGCGCCGCCTCAAGGACCTGGACTACCGGCAGGCCGTGACGGACCTGCGCAAGGTGGAGGAGGCGCGCAAGAAGGAGGCGGACCGGCGCCAGGAGATGCTCCAGGAGGCCCAGCGCAAGGAGGCCGAGGCCCGGGGCTGGCGCGAGTGACGCTCGGGGTCGCGCCCAGGGCCCGCATCCGCCGCGACAGCCACACGCAGCGCCCGCACCTGCCGTGGGCGCTGGACGTGGCGGCGGCGCTGGCGCGCGGCGCGGCCACGGTGGACGAAGCCGCCGCCCGCGCGGCGCTGGAGGCGCGCCTGCCGGCCCTCCGCGAGGCGCTCCGGGGCTCGCCCTACTACGTGCGCGTGCTGCGCGAGGCGGGCCTGCACCCGGGGGACCTGCAGCGGCTGGAGGACCTGCGCCACTTCCCCGCGCTGGACCGCGCCACGCTCGCGCGCCACTGGGAGGACGTGCCCACCCTGCCCGCCGCGTCCGACGAGTGCGTGGTGGTGAAGAGCTCCGGCACCACCGGCGACCCGGTGAACGTGCTGCGCGACCGGCGCGACTGCCTGCTCATGTGGGCCGTGCTTCGCTTCTTCACCGAGCGCGCCGGCGCCGCGCCCCCGCCGCGTCCGCGCGTGGTGCTGCTGGACGCGCTGCCTGGAGGCCTGGAGTACTCCGTGCGCCTGCCGCTGTTCCACGACGGCGCCCTGCACCGCGTCTCCGTGCTGCGCGACGACGCGGTGGCGCGCCTCCAGCGGGTGAAGGCCTCGGTCGTCTTCTCCGACCCGGAGGGGCTGCGCTGGCTGCTGGCCCACCCGGAGGTGCCCTCGCCCCGGCTGGCGCTCACCTCCGCGCAGCACCTACCCCAGGCGCTGCGCGACGCGTGGAGGCGCGAGCGCGGCGTGCCGGTCCTCAACTACTACGCCGCCACGGAGACGGGGCCGCTCGCGTGGGAGTGCCTGGAGGACGCGAACCAGGGCCGCTTCCACGTGCTCACGCCGGACGTCTGGCTGGAGCCGGACGGGGACGAGGTGGTGGTGACGCGGCTGCGGCCCAGCGTGCTGCCGCTCCTGCGCTACCGCCCCGGGGACACGGGCACCGTGCGGCGCGACGCGTGCGCCTGCGGCTTCCACGGCTGGACGCTGACGGGGTTCGGGGGACGCGGGGCCTGCGCGTTCCGCACGCCCTCGGGGCGCGCGGTGGACGCCTGGTCCCTGGCCTGGGTGTTCAAGCACCATCCGCTGCGCGCGTTCCGGCTGACGCAGGTGACGCGCGAGCGCTTCACGCTGGAGCTCTCGGGCGCGCCCCCGGACAGCGTGGCCGCGCTGTGCGAGCGGCTCGCGGCGGCGCTGCGCAACCTGGGCTGGGACGCCCCCGTCGTGGAGGCGCGCGGGGAGCAAGGAGGGGCCCCGGTCGCCAAGCCGCTCCCCTTCCGTTGCGAGCTGGAGCCTTCTGGGTGAGCCGGGCCTCCGCCCGAGCGTTTGCCCTGGATTCCCGCGCCTCGCGTGAAGATTCTTCATGGGGAAGCGCACCCGCACGGAGGACACATGGAGACTCGGAAGCTGGGCAGGCAGGGCCTCACCGTTTCAGCGCTGGGCCTGGGCTGCATGGGGATGTCGGACTTCTACGCGGGCCGCGATGACGCGGAGTCGGAGGCCACGCTGCTCCACGCGCTGGACCGGGGCATCACCTTCTTCGACACGGCGGACGCCTATGGCCCCGGCCGCAACGAGGAGCTGGTGGGCCGCGTGCTGGGGCCGCACCGCCAGCGCATCGTCCTGGCCACGAAGTTCGGCCTCGTGCGCGACCCCGCGAACCCCCAGTCGCGCGGCGTCAACGGCAGCCCCGAGTACGTGAGGCAGGCGTGCGACGCGAGCCTGAAGCGCCTGGGCATGGACGTCATCGACCTGTACTACCTGCACCGGGTGGATCCGAAGACGCCCATCGAGGACACGGTGGGCGCGATGGCGGACCTGGTGAAGGCCGGCAAGGTGCGCTTCCTGGGGCTGTCGGAGGCGAACTCGGAGACGCTGCGCCGCGCGTGCGCCGTGCACCCCATCACCGCGCTCCAGTCGGAGTACTCGCTGTGGAGCCGCGACCCGGAGGACGGCGTCCTCCAGACGTGCCGCGAGCTGGGCGTGGGCTTCGTCCCCTACAGCCCGCTGGGCCGCGGCTTCCTCACCGGCCAGTTCAAGCGCTTCGAGGACCTGCCGGAGGACGACTACCGCCGCCACTCGCCCCGCTTCCAGGGGGAGAACTTCCAGCGCAACCTGAAGCTGGTGGAGCACATCGACCGGCTGGCGACGCAGAAGGGGTGCACGCCCGCGCAGCTCGCGCTCGCCTGGGTGCTGGCGCGCGGCGAGGACGTGGTCCCCATCCCCGGCACCAAGCGCCGCAAGTACCTGGACGACAACCTGGGCGCGCTGGACGTGAAGCTCCGCCAGGAGGACCTGGCGGACATCGAGGCCATCGCGCCGCCGGGGGTGGCCGCGGGCGAGCGCTACCCCACCGCCATGCAGGGCTTCCTCCAGGCGGACCGGCGGAAGGAGACACGCTGACGGCCGTCCGCCGGCCCGTCCGCCCCGCGCGTCCATGAACGCCTCCGCTCCGTCCGCCCCGCCGCATCCACCGGCGCCGCCTCCTCCCGCGTCTCCGGGCACGCCTCCGGTGCTCCGGAGGGAAGAGGGCTCCGCGTGGGTGCGCTACGCGCTGGCGGTGGTGAGCGTGGGGGTGGCCTTCGTCCTCCAGCGGGCCCTCTGGCCCGTGATGACCAGCACCCCGTACCTGGCCTTCTTCGCCGCCGTCGTGTTCTCCAGCTGGCGGGGAGGCTGGGGGCCGGGGATGGTGTCCACCGGGCTGTCGCTGGTCCTGGTGCAGTACTTCTTCCTCCAGCCCCTGGAGGCATGGCGGCTGGAGCCGGACACCGGCGCCCCGCTGCTGTTCTTCCTCGCGCTGTCGCTGTTCGCGACGACGCTGAACGTGCGCCTGCGCCGGGCCAACGCGGAGCGCGCGGACCTGCTGGCGCGCGAGCGCTCCTCCCGCGCCGCCGCCGAGTACGAGCGCGCGCGCATGCACGAGCTGTTCATGCACGCCCCCGCGCACCTGGCCATCTTCCGCGGCCCGCAGCACGTCTTCGAGCTGTCCAACCCCCTCCACTCCGCGCTGCTGGGCAACCCGGCGCGGCTGCTGGGGCTGCCCGCGCGCGAGGTGGGGCCGAAGGAGGAGGCGGAGCGCGTGGCCCGCATCCTCGACCACGTCTACACGACGGGAGAGCCCTTCGTGGGCCGGGAGGTGCACCTCAAGCTGCCGCAGCCGGACGGCTCCCTCCGCGACTACATCTTCGACGCCACGTACACGCCCACGCACGACACGCGCGGGCAGGTGGACGGCATCGCGGGCTTCGGCTTCGACGTGACGGACCTGGTGCACGCCCGCGCGCGGGCGGAGCGGCTGGCGCGCGAGCTGTCGCACAACGAGGAGCACCTGCGCATCCTCGCGGGGGCCAGCTCCTTCCTGGCCACGTCGCTGGACTACCAGGCCACGGTGCGCAACGTGGTGCGCCTGGCGGTGCCCACGCTGGCGGACTGGTGCCTCATCGACTCGGCGCTGGAGGACGGCTCCTTCCAGCGCATGGAGGTGGAGCACGCGGACACGGAGCCGGAGGCGCTCGCGGAGGCGCTGCGGATCCGCACGACGTACGTGTCGGGCATCCCCCAGCTGGCCGGCCGGGCCCCGCTGTTCCACGGCCAGCCCTTCTTCATCGAGGACTTCACCGACGACCTCCTCCCGCAGCTCACGAACGACCCGGCGCGCGTCGCGCTGCTCCGGAAGCTGCGCGTCCGTTCACTGGTGGTGGTGCCGCTGGTGGCGGGGGAGCACTCGCTGGGGCTGCTCAGCTTCGTCACCACGCACCGCTCCGGGCGCAGCTACACGGCCGCGGACCTGCCCTTCCTCCAGGAGCTGGCCAACCGCGCCGCGCTCTCCATGGAGAACGCGAGGCTGTACCGCGAGGCGCGCGAGGCGGTGCGCCTGCGCGACGAGTTCCTGTCCATCGCGAGCCACGAGCTGAAGACGCCGCTCACGCCGCTGAACCTCAAGCTCCAGGCGCTGCGGCGCGAGCTGGACCGCAACCCGGGCCCGGTGCCGCGCGAGGTGGTGGAGCGCTACCTGGACGTGGGCTCGCGGCAGCTGAAGAAGCTGGCGGAGCTGGTGAACGACCTGCTGGACGTGTCGCGCATCGCGGCCGGGCGGCTGTCGCTGGAGTGCGCGCCCGTGGACCTGGTGGAGCTGGTGCGCGACGTGGTGACCGCCTACGAGGGCCCCGCCGCGCGCTCCGGCTCCGCGCTCCAGTTGGAGGCCGCGGAGGCCGTGATGACGGGCCTGTGGGACCGGCCGCGCCTGGAGCAGGTGGTGGTGAACCTGGTGGACAACGCCATCAAGTACGGCCAGGGGCGCCCCATCCAGGTCCGCCTGGAGGTGCGCGACGGCAAGGCGGCGATGACGGTGCGGGACCAGGGCATCGGCATCTCGGAGGAGTCGCTGCCGCGCCTCTTCGGCCGCTTCGAGCGCGCGGTGAGCGACCGGCACTACGGCGGCCTGGGCCTGGGCCTCTACATCACCCGCACGCTGGTGCAGGCCATGGGCGGCACGGTGCGCGTGGAGAGCCTCCTGGGCCAAGGCTCCGTCTTCACCGTGGAGCTGCCCCTGGCCGCGCCATCCGCAAAGGCCGGGGACCCGGCGCCTTGATCAGGACGCGGCGCGAGCGCGCGGCAATTGCGCGTGGGGCTCCCAGGGGCCGCTGGACCCCAGACAGTGGCGGCAGGTGGCGAGCGGCACGTCCCGCTCCAGGTAGGCCAGCAGGCGCGTGAGCAGGTCCGGATCATCGAGCGGCACGCCGTCGCGTTCGACGAGCGCGGGCAGGTGCGGGTGCTCCGCGGCGAGGACGGTGGCGACGTGGGGCGGCCGGGTGCAGGTGTAGAAGCGGCCCTGGTGGACCAGGTGACAGCGCTGCTTGAGCCAGCACTTCGCGAAGACGTCGCGCACCTCCGCGTCGGACGCGAGCGGCGCGTCCGGGGTGATGCGCTGGAAGCGGTCGATGGCCTTCACCGTGAGGTGGACGCCGTGCCGGTCGCAGCGCTCGGTGATGCGGGCGATGGAGCGCTCGGGCAGGGGCGCGGACGTGTAGAACGACAGGGTCATCCGGTCGAGCCGCTCGTACACGGCGTCGGGGGCGCTCTGGGCGAGGAAGCCGTTGGTGGTGACGGACACCTGCTCGGTGAGCCCGGAGGCGCGCACCACGTCCAGCACGGCGGGCAGGTCCGGGTGGAGGAAGGGCTCGCCGCCAGTGAGCTTGAAGACGTTGGGCTTGAGCACGCGCGACAGCCGGCGCAGGTCCTCGGCGAGCGCCTGGGGGGACACGGCCCACGCGGGCAGGTGCGGCGACAGGGGACAGCACTGCGCGCAGCGCAGGTTGCAGTGCGTGGTGACGTGCGTCTCCAGGGACCAGGTGAGGACGCGGCTGTCGTGAAGCTCGTAGCGCACGGGGCGGGAGTCTACCCCTGATCTTCCACGCAGGTTCGAAGCAGCGTGTCCTCAGCTCGCGGTCAGGACGAGCTGCTCCATCGCACGGGTCATGGCCACGTAGAGCAGGCGAGCTTCCTCCCTGGCATCGGGCCGCTCGGGTGCCGGTCGCTTGAGGCGTGGAATGGCGACGACGGGGAACTCCAGCCCCTTGCTGGAGTGGAACGTCAGGACCTTCACGCTGGCTTCGGAGGACTTGAAGGCGGATTGGCCAGCGCCTTTGCCCACCCATTGCAGCGGAATACCCAGGTGGGTCAGCTGCCGGACGGCGCGCTGGCCGATGTCCGCGCTCCGATAGAGCAGCGCCATCTCATTCCAGGCGTGGCCTTCCGCGTGGAGCTGCTGGAAGCGCCCCGCGATGTAGCGCAGCTCCTCATGCAGGCTCGGCAGCTCGACGATCGTCGGCACAGGTCCACGGCGTCCCGCGGATTGGGGTTGGACGAGCGGAACGCCATCTTCGTCCGCGTCGCTGGGCGTCAGGACCTCTCGCGCGAAGTCGGCGGCGAACCGGAGGATGTCCGCGGTGTTGCGGTAGTTCAGCCGCAGGATGGTGGTACGGCCCTGGGCCTGGATGCCCACGCTCCGAAAGCTGAACCGCCGATGCGGGTAGATGGACTGGGCGTCGTCGTAGAGCAGCAGGAGCGAGTTCGTCCCCGGGTCCACCATCTGCGAGATGAGCTTGAACCACTCCGGCTGGAAGTCATGGCCCTCGTCGATGAGCACCGCCCCGTATTGTGCCCGGGGGATGAGGCCGCGATCCACGGCGGCGATGACGCGTTGAACGAGCTGCTCGGCGAACTCACCGGACGACAGCCCCGGCGGCGGGAGCCCCGCATGGAAATGGCGGAGTTGAGCGTGGCACCAGGCATGGAATGTCTGGATGACCACCTGCCCTGACAGTCCCTGGGCTCGCAGCATCTGCTCCAGCCAGCCATAGAGCGGCTTCCCGAAGCAGAGGACCAGGATGGGGCGATGAAGCGTCCGGGCCAGTTGCAGGCAGCGATAGCCCAGAATCATCGTCTTGCCGGAGCCCGCCACCCCGTGGATGACGCGATGTCCCTCCCCCAGGCTGCGAGCCAGCTGCTCCTGTTGGAGGTCCATGATGCGGATGAGGTCCGGAACCGAAAGCTCCAGCTCCGCCTGGACTGGCGCGGAGCGGGCGAGCGGGCCCGTGCCAATCCGCAGCTCGGGGAAGACGTGCCAGCGGATCCGGTCCAACTGAGGCAATGAGAGGGGTTGCGTGGGCGACCACGGGAACATGTCCCAGAGCCGCTGCTGGAAGCCCTCAGGGTCGGCGTCCTCCGCCATCTCATCCCGGCAGATGACATGAGCGGGGGGCAGCACCTTCCCCAGCTGTCCATCGTCGAACTGCTTCCGGGTGATGTTCGAGAGCACGACCCCGTAGCTCCAGGGCAGGAGCAGTCGCCCCCGATGCGGGCCTTCGGCCCCCACGAGCAGCGGGTCGCGCTGGAGCAGCGTCGCGATCTCCTGGGCATAGAGGCGGGCCTGCTCGAAGGGGTTGGCCACCTCCTTGAGGCCCGCCTGCGTCATCAGGACCGCGCGCGTCTTGTCGATGCTCCGGAGGGTGTCGCGCTTCCAGTCCTTCACCTCGAGGACGAGCAGCCCCCGGCGAGGGTGCAGGATGATGAAGTCCGGGTGGTGCCCCGTCCCCCCGATGGGGACGTCGTACCAGAGCAGGTAGTCGTCCTCGAGCTTCTCCTCCAACCGGCGGGCAAACCGCTTCTCCCCGGCCTGCATCCGCGAGAGGCATTGGTTGAGGGAGGGAATCAGCGTCGCCATGAGTCAGCCTACCGTCCTGTCCCTATCAATGTGTAGACGTCTCCAGGGCGCAGGGTCGAACCTCCCTGCCCGTTTCTCACCGGCCCTGATGACCGCGATCCGCTGAACGTTCACGGGGCTTCACAGAACGCCAGCACCTGGGCGAATGGGTACTCGGCCAGGACGCCGAAGAGCTTGTGCCCACCGAGCTTCACCTTGGAGAGCGCGGGGCTGCTCAGGCCACAGAGGAAGCGGGCCGCCTGCCGGGGATGCCCCAGCGCCTCCGGGTGCTTCGCCACGAGCGACCGGAACGTGGCCACGTCCAGTTGCGCCCGCAGCTCCGGCCGGGGGCGCGGCGGTGGCAGCACGCGCGCCACGCCCGTGCGGCACCAGGTGCAGTGACCGCAGGGGGCTTCGCGCCGCTCGCCGAAGTGGGCCACCAGCGCGTTGCTCTGACAGCCGTCGTGCATGACGAGCCGGAGGACGTCGCGCACCCGTGACACCTCCTGGGCCTCGCGCTTCTGGAAGCGCTCCTGCAGCAGGGCCACGAGCGCCTCCGCGTCCTCGCGCTCGCGCAGCCGCGTGTAGCGCTGGCGCGGCTCGGCCACCTGCACCTCCGCGTAGCCCTGCTCCTGGAAGTAGTCGAGCGCCTTCACCACCCGGTCTCGCGGCTGGCCCAGCGCCTGCGCGACCTCGGAGGGCTCGAACGTGTACCAGGTGCGCCCCTTCTTCGCGTGCGCGAACAGGTCCTTCACGAAGCGGGCGCGCTCGCCCTGGAACCGCCCCGCGAGCGCCTCCACCGAGTCCGCCAGCCGCACCTTGTAGCCCGCGTAGTACGGCGTGCCCTGGCGCAGCACGCCCTCCAGCTCCAGGTAGGTCAGCGCCGTGCGCAACACCAGGGGCCGCAGGTCGTGGCGGTTTCCCAGCGCGTACAGGTCCAGGTGCAGCTCGGGCCCCGAGGACAGCAGCTCCTTCACCAGCGCCGTCAGCGCCTCTGGCAGCGGCGTGTCCCCGAGCGCGAAGTTCTCCAGCGTGGGCACGTCGTCCGGGCACGCGAGCAGCTCCACGACGGACGGCGCTCCGTCGCGGCCCGCGCGGCCGATCTCCTGGCTGTAGCTCTCCAGGCCCTTGGGCAGGTTGTAGTGATACACGGCGCGCACGTCCGCCTTGTCGATGCCCATCCCGAACGCGATGGTCGCCACGACGATGCCCTTCGCGGAGCGGGTCCATGCCTCCTGCACCCGCTCGCGCTCCTCGGCTTCGAGCCCCGCGTGGTAGGCGCTCGCGGACAAGCCCTCCGCGCGCAGCAGCTCCGCCACGCGCTCCGCCGTCTTCTGCAACGTGACGTAGACGATGGTGGGGCCGGGCGGCCGCGCCTTGAGCCGCTCCACCAGCAGGGCGTCCCGCGCCTCCGGGCCCGTGGGCGTGGTCTCCAGCGTGAGGTTGTTCCGGTAGAAGCCGGTGACGACCGCGTGCGACTCCGGGATGCCGAAGCCCTCGCAGATGTCGTGCACCACCTGCGGCGTGGCCGTGGCGGTGAGCGCCAGGATGCGCTCCGCCCGGAGCGTGCGCGCCGCCTGCGCGAGCTTGAGGTAGTCCGGCCGGAAGTTGTGGCCCCACTCGGAGACACAGTGTGCTTCGTCCACCGCGAAGAGCGAGATGGGCAGCTCGCGCAGGAGCCCCATGAAGCGCTCGTTGTTGAAGCGCTCCGGAGCCACGTACAGGAGCTTCAGCGTCCCGTCGCGCAGGGCCTGCGTCACCTCGCGGGCCTCCTCCAGCGACAGGGAGGAGTCCAGCCGCGCGGCGCGGATGCCCCGCCGCGCCAGCGCGTCGATCTGATCCTTCATCAACGCGATGAGCGGTGACACCACCACCGTGAGCCCTTCGAGGAGCAGCGCGGGGAGCTGGTAGCACAGCGACTTGCCCCCGCCCGTGGGGAACACCGCGAGCGCGGAGCCGTGGGGCTGGAGCAGCGCCGTGAGCACCTCGCGCTGTCCGGGCCGGAAGGACTCCAGTCCGAAGCGCTCCCGCAGCACGACCTCCACTGCCTCCTCCCGCATGTCCCGCCCTCCCCTGCTCGTGTGAAGCGAAGCGCCTTCCGGGAGGATATTCCACCCGCCGCCGTCACGGGCCGTCACCGTCACCCCGCTTCCCCCTGATACGGCGGGCCAAGGCCCCTATGATGCGGCCCGCATGCCGACCCGCGATCCCAAGGTGTCGCCTTCTGGAAGGGCTCCCGCGCGCGGCCTGTCTCCTCGGGCGGTGAGCGACCTGCTGCTCCATGCCCGTGCGTCCAACGCGGGGCTGCGCATCGACGTGGCGCTCCCCCGTGTCGTCCGGGAGGTGGAGGCACGGGACGAGGAAGGGCTCGCGGCGCGGCTCCTGGCGGCCTGGTCCGACACCGTGCGGGCGCATGTGGAGGCAGGCGCGCACGAGGTGAGCCTGAGCGGCGGCGTGGACAGCGCGGCCCTGTGCGCGATGGCCGCGCGGCACGCCCCCGGGAAGGTACGCGCGTGGACGATGGACGTGCACTTCGCGGACGCGGTGGAGCGGAGCAACGCGCGGCGGATGGCGAAGGTGACGGGCGCGGAGCTGGTGGACGTGCTCATCCCGGACGCCGTGCTCCCGGACCTGTTCGAGCACGCGGTCCTCGCCAACCAGACCGTCATCCTCAACGCCCGGGCCGTGGCCAGCGCTGTGTTCTATCTGGAGGCCCGGCGGCAGGGCGCGGGCCCCGTCCTCCTGAGCGGCGCGGGGGCGGATGAAGTGCTGCGAGGCACCCCCGGCGCCATTCCTTCCGCGAAGGCCCGCGTGGACGAGGACCGGGCCCTGGCCGCGCAGGTCCTGGCGGCTGTGGATAACCCGTGGACGCCGCTCCAGGCCGGCTCGCGCGATCATGCGCCCCTCCCCCGCGAGGCACCGGGGGCTGTGGACAAGTCAGACAGCCCTCGGGACGGGGCCCCGCGGCGCGATCAGGAATCAAAGCCATCCACGCCTCCCTCCACGGGAGCGCTGTCCTCGGACGGCCGTGGTGCCGATCAAGCCAGGGACCCTCGCGGAGCCCCCCCGGCTGTGGACAACTTGAGGACTGTCTCCGAGGGCGAAGACAGCGATCACGCCCCGAGCGCCCCCCCTGTGGACAACCTGGGGACCGGGCTCGCCGCGCCGTGGGAGCTGCCCTCGGAGGATGCGCTCCCCACCGAGGAGCTGCGTTACGCCAGGTGGGTGCTGACGGAGCTCATCCTCCCGCCCGAGCTGCGAGGCGCCCGGGCCCATGGGCTCACGGTCCGCACGCCGTATCTGGATGAAGGCTTCGCGCGCGTGGCGCTGGCCCTGCCGGAGTCCGTGCTGCTGCGGGAGGGGTTCGGCAAGTGGCTGTTCCGGCACGCGGTGCGGTCGCTGGTGCCGGAGGAGGTCCGCCTCGCGCGCAAGACGCCCCGGTATGGGCACACCGCGCTCTCCAGTCCAGTGCGGGCGCGCTGGCTGGAGCTGTATCGCGCCTGGCTGTCTCCCGCGCGGCTGGGGCCCCTCCAGGTCATCGACTCGCGGGCGGTGCTGGGATTGCTGGAGCGCTACACCCGCCTGTCGCCAGACGACCCGAGGGCCGATCCGATGGATCGCCTGTTGATGCGCCTCGTGTCCCTGGCCATGCTCCAGGCTCACACCGAGGCGCCCTCCTGAATGTCCCGAGTCCTCATCGCCACCTCTCCTGAAAAGGGTCACCTCAACCCGATGGTCGGCGTGGCCCAATGGCTGCGCCGCCTGGGGCACACCGTCGGCTGGCTGTGCATCCCCGAGCCCGCGCCGCAGCTCGAGTCCCTGGGCGTGGAGGTGCTGCGCCTGCCGCACGTCGAAGCCGCGCCACCGGGCATCGAGACCGGAGGCGAGGCGCTGGCGAAGCTGGTGCTCGATGACGTGGCGCTGGGGAGGTGGATCCGGGGCCTGCTCCTGGATTCGGTCCCCGCGATGCTGGAGCCTGTACGAGCGGTGGTGCGCGCCTTCCGTCCGGAGGTGATGGCCTTGGACGGGATGCAGTACGCGGCGGTGCTCGCGGCGCACACGGAGGGCATCCCCTGGGCGGGCGTGTCCTCCGCGCTCACGCTGCTGGAGCCGCGGCCGGAGATTGCCCTGCTGCGCAACGTGGGGGCGCTGAAGGAAGACCGTCAGGCCCTGTTCCGCCGTCACGGCTTCGACGCGCGCTTCCGCACCTGCGAGTGCCTGTCGCCAAGGCTCAACGTCATCTTCGCCACCGAGGCGTTCCTGGGCCCGGACGCGGGAGTGCCCCCGCACACGCTGCTCGTGGGTCCCTCCGTTCCGCCCGAACGCCGGGGCGACGAGGTGCCCTTCCCCTGGGAGCGCCTGGGAAGAAAGCCCGTGCTGTACGTGTCCTTCGGCAGCCAGATTTCGTATCAGCCGGAGCTGTTCCGCCTCATCGCGGAGGCCGCGAAGCCCTTCGACGTGACGCTGGTGCTGTGCGCGGGCGAGCTGGCGGACACGGACTTCCCGGGCACGCTGCCCGGTGACGTGGTGGCGGTGCGCTACACGCCCCAGCGTCAGGTACTCGAGCGCGCGGCGGCGTTCATCTCCCACGGCGGCGCCAACTCCGTGATGGAGGCGATGACGGCGGGCGTGCCCATGCTGCTGCTGCCGGTGTGCAACGACCAGCCCGTGCAGGCGCACTTCCTGGAGAAGGCTGGCGCCGGGCTCGCGAGGGACCCGAGGACGCTCACGGTGGAGGCGTGCCGCGAGGCCATCGCGCGACTGCTCGCGCCGGAGTCCCCCATGCGCGACCGCGTGGCGGAGATCTCCCGCTCCTACCGCGCGCAGGACGGCGCGAGGACCGCCGCCGAACGCATCGCCGGGCTGGTGACATGAGCCGCTCGAAGTGGAGCCCCCGCCGGCACCGCCCCGAGGGAGTCACCTCGCTGGAGGTGTGGAACCTGCCCGTGTTCGGCCGCGAGCTGTGGGAGGTGCTGGGCTCGCCGTGGGTGGAGGACGACCGGCGCGCGGGCGTTCCCGGCGCCACGCTCTCGGCCCGGGTGATGCTCCCGCTGGCGGAGGCGCTCTTCCTGCTGGCGAAGCAGCACGCGCCGGACGCGGCGTACCTGAGCGGAGGGCTGGCGGAGCTGGACGGCTTTCCCGCGGCGGTGAGGGAGGCCACGGCGGCGCTGCGCTGCCCGGTGCACATCGCGCTGTCACCACGCTTCGCGCCCGTGCGCGCGGGGCTGCGCATGCTGGAGGCGAAGGGCGCGCGGAGTCCCCTCTGCGTGGACGTGGGGCAGACGAGCCTCAAGCTCGCGCGGCCCGGCGCCACGCGCGTCGTCGAGCGCGACCTCGCGACCCTGCCTCCGCTGTTCATCGGTCAGCCGCGCCCCGCGGACGGCCATCACGTCCGGGACACGGTGGCGTTCATCGCGGGAGCGCTGCGCACGTTCCTCGCGGAGGGCACGGGCGAGCCTCCGGACGCGCTGTGTCTGGCATTGCCGTGTCCCCTGGATGAGCGCCTGCTGCCCGGAGGTTGCACCTACGGCTTCGAGGGCGCGGCGTCCCTGGTCCAGGACATCCTCGCCCACGCGGGCCTGCCGGACGAGGGAGGGCCGGTGCTCGTGCTCAACGACGCGGAGCTGGCGGCCGAGTCCGCGCGGCGGGCGCCGCAGGTGAAGGGACGCCGCGTGCTGTGCCTGTCCCTGGGCTTTGGCCCGGGCGGCGCCCTGCTCGAAAAACCAGGGCCCTGACCGGATGGAGGGGCGACCTGCCCGAAGGGCTGGGTCGCCGTCCTGCCCGGTCCGCCGATGTGGCGCGACTTCGAGCCCTTTAGCTTCTGGCTCGAAAGGAACACGCCATGTCCACCGACGCCCTCCAATCCCTCTCACAGTCCATCTCCACCGTCGTCGAGCGCATCGCGCCCTCCCTCGTCCGCGTCGAGGCCCGCCGCCGCCGGGGCGCCAGCGGCGTCGTCTGGGATGCCGACGGCCACATCCTCACCACCAGCCACGCCGTCGAACACGAGGGCTCCATCCAGGTGGGGCTCGCGGACGGCCGCTCGGTGTCCGCCGAGCTCGTGGGCCGCGACCCGAGCACCGACCTCGCGCTCCTCAAGGCCGACGCCAGCGGGCTCCCGGCGCTCGCGCCCGCGCCGCTCGATGACGTGAAGGTCGGCAATATCGTGCTGGCCCTCGGCCGGCCGGGGCGCACGGCGCGGGCCACGCTGGGCATCGTCAGCGCGTTCGGTGGCGACTGGCGCACGCACGCGGGCGGACAGGTGGACCGCTACCTGGAGACCGACGCGGACCTGCCTCCGGGCTTCTCCGGCGGCGCGCTGGTGGACGCGCAGGGCCGCTTCCTGGGCATCCCCACGGCGGCCTTCTCGCGCACCGCTGCGGTCGTCCTCCCCGGCGGCACGCTGACGCGCGTGGCGAGCTCGCTGCGCGAGCACGGCGGCGTCCGCCGCGGCTACCTGGGCGTGGGCGCCTACCCGGTGCGCCTGCCGCGGGAGCTCGAGGGCGCGAAGGCGGGCCTCATCCTGCTCTCCGTGGATCCGGACGGCCCCGCGCAGAAGGCAGGGCTGCTGATGGGCGACGTGCTGGTGAGCCTGGGCGGCCAGACGCTGCGCGGCGTGGAGGACCTGCTGGGCTACCTGGGCGACGACAAGGTGGGCACGTCCGTCCCGGCGAAGGTGTTGCGCGCGGGCGAGCTGCGCGAGGTGCCCATCACCGTGGGCAAGCGTTCTTGAAAGGAGCCGGCGATGAACCTGTTGCAGCAGCTCTCGGATGACCTGGAGGGGCTCGTGGCCGGCGCGGCTCCAGCGGTGGTGGGCGTGGAGCACGCGCGAGGCCACGGCACCGGCCTGTTCCTCACGCCGGACGGCTACGTGCTCACCAACCGGCACGTGGTGATGCGCACGCCCAGGCGCCTCACCGTGCAGCTCCACGGCGGCGAGGAGCGCCGGGGCACGCTGGTGGGCGCGGACGCCCCCACGGACCTCGCGGTGGTGCGCGCGGAGGGGGACGGCTTCCCCACGCTGCCGCTCGCGGCTCCGGAGACGGTGCGGGTGGGTCAGTTGGTGATGGCCATCGGCAATCCCTTCCGGCTGGAGCAGTCCGTTTCATTGGGCGTGGTGAGCGCCATCAACCGCTCCATCACGCTGCCCGACGGCGTCATCCTGGAGGGGATGCTCCAGACGGACGCGGCCATCAACCCAGGCAACTCGGGCGGGCCGCTGCTCGACACGCGTGGGCGGGTGGTGGGGCTCAACACGCTGGTGCTGCCGTTCGCGCAGGGCATCGGCTTCGCGGTGAGCGCCACCACGGCGGCCTGGGTCGCGAGCCTGCTCATCCAGCGCGGCCGGGTGGACCGGAAGTTCCTGGGCATCGCCGCCACGGCGGTGAACCTGGAGCCCGCGCTCGCGAAGGACACCGGCCAACCTCGCGCCGTGCGCGTGCTGAAGGTGCAGGAGGGCACGCCCGCGGACGACGCGGGCCTCCAGCCGGACGACCTGCTGCTCGGCATCAACAACCGGCCGGTCAACAGCGTGGATGACCTGCAACGGCTGATGGCGCTCGCCAGCGAGGAGGAGGTCCACCTGGACGTGCTGCGCAAGGGCCGCCGCCGGGAGGTCTCCGCCCGGGCCCGCCGCCGCCGTGAGCCGGTGGCGGCGTGAGGCTTCGCGGCGCCGGTGCCACGTGTGCACGAGCCCGCGTGGAGCCGGGCGCCCGCGATGGTCGTCATGTCCCTGCCCGGTGGGCTCGAATGGCACGCACACGGCTGAGACTCATGGACACGTCAGCATCAGGCCCATGCCATCGACCACGAACACGCCCTTGCCCCAGCCGCGCAGGGTCCCTGGCGGCACTCCAAGTCTTCAGAGGCCCCATCCCGCGCGCGGCGGGCAACGGCTACCGCTCGCCGTCGTCGCTGAGCGGCGGCGCTTCCCTCGCGGGCTCCGTACCCTTCTGCGCGCCGTAGCCGCCAAGGCCCTTCTGGAGGATGCGATCCTCGCCCACGTCCTCGTCCGTCACGTCGCCCCGCTCGGTGTCTGGACGCTGGTGCCGGGCCTCCCGCTCCAGCTCCTCCGCGCTGTGGGTATCCGTGCGCTCGGGCCCCTTCACCGGCGGCCCCTTGTTGCTGGCCATGGTCGCGTCTCCTGTCTGGATGTCCTGCGCCTCAAGACAAGGTCCGGCGCACTGTCGCCTCGGACAAGGTCTTCCGCCGGCCAGCCCTTCAAGGCCACGGCGTGCCGTCATGGAGCGGGCTAGCATCCCGCGCCGTCTCGCTTCCCGGAGCCGCCCCGCCATGACCGACCCGGCCTATCCCCCCGAGGCGTCCGTCGCCTCGGGCTGCCCCTTCAGCGGCGCGGGGAACCCTCGCGCGGCCCACGTGCCCGGCCCCGTCTACCGCAAGCCCTTCTGGCGAGCGCGACTGCCGGAGGTGAGCCGGGAGATCGCCGCCCTGGACGCACGGCGCGACTGCCAGCGCATCGTGCACCTGCTGACCAACTACGAGTTCCCCTTCGACATCGTGCGGTCCACGGAGATCGCCCTCTTCCACACCTACGGCAGCCGCTCCGTCTCCCGCCTGCTGGACCGCACGGGCGAGTTCAACAAGCGCGGCCAGAAGCGCTACGACGACACGCGGCTGCTCATCGCGCGGTTCATGGAGTGCGGTTGGGAGGGAGAGGATGGGCGCCGTTCGCTGGAGCAGATGAATCACATCCATTCCTTCTTCCGCATCCCGAACGAGGACTTCCTCTTCGTGTTGTGGACGTTCATCGACTTCCCCATCCAGTGGATGAACGACTTCGGCTGGCGCCCCTTCACCGCGCACGAGCAAGAGGCCTGGTTCCATTACTGGTGCGAGGTCGGCCGCCGCATGGGCCTGAAGGACATCCCCGAGGACAAGGCCGCCTACGACGCCTTCATCCGCGACTACGAGGCCCGCGAGTTCGTGCCCAACGAAGCCAGCCACCGCGTGGCCCGATCCACGGTGGACATCCTCGCCGGCTGGGTGCCAGGGCCGCTGCGTCCGCTGGTGGCGCCCATCAGCCTCAGCCTGGTGCCACCGCGCCTGCTACCCGCCATCCAGTTCGAGGCCCCACCCGCCTGGGTCGGCGGCCTGGTCCGTGGAGCGCTCAAGCTGCGCAAGCGCGTCAAACGCCACGTCTCGCTGGAGCGCTACCCCTCCACCCTGGAGACGACACGCAACCGCACCTACCCCGGCAACACCTACCGAATCGAAGGCCTGGGCCCCGACTACGCCCACCGCGACGCGGAATGAAGAGGCCCGCGTCCCTTCGCAGGGACACGGGCCTTGAACTTCACGACGTGACCGTCGCTCAGCTCTTGTACTTCACGGAGCAGCCATACGGCTCGGAGGTCGGGGTCGCCACCTGCTTGCCGTTGAGCAGCGAGTCCACCGCCGTCTGCACGTAGTTCACCTTGTTGGCTTCCTTGCCGCGCGGGTCGTTGTCGATGGCGCCCGCGTAGCGGACCACGCCCTCACCGTCGATGACGTACATGTGCGGCGTCGTCTTCGCCGCGTAGCTCTTGCCCACCGCGCCGTCCGTGTCGAGCAGCACCGGCTGGCTGAAGCCCTCCTTCTTCTTCCACTCGGCGGCGCTCTTCGCGTTGTGCGTGGAGGACGAGTCCACCGTCAACCACACCACCTTCTTCGCGTCGAAGCCCTTCTGCGTGTTCTGCATCGTCTTGGCCTCGTAGTGCCGCTTCACGAACGGGCACTCCGGGTTCGTCCACTCGAGCACCACCACCTTGCCCTTGTACTCGGACAGCGAGTGGGCCTTGCCCGCCTCGTCCTTCAGCGTGAACGCCGGAGCGGGCTTGCCCACCTCCGCGGTGTCCGCGGCGAAGACGGGAGCGGACACGAAGGCCGCGGTGAGAGCGAGTGCCTTGAAGACCTGCTTCATGAAGGAACCTCCAATGAGTTGAACGCCGCGCAACGAACAGCCCAACCGCCACTTCACTCCCGGCTCAAGGCCGGGCACACACCACCGAGCCACCCTTCAACGGCGACCCGCACTCCGCCGCGCGCTGCACCGCCTGGATGACGCTGTCCGCGGTGAGCAGCTCGTTGAGGACCTCCGGCCTGTCCGGCGCGCCCGGGCTCAACACCAGGTACATGGGCACGCCCGCGCGGCCATGCTCCGCCAGCTTCGCGGTGATGCGCGCGTCCCGCCGCGTCCAGTCCGCCACGAAGAAGGCCACGTTGTGCTTCAGGAACGCCTGCCGCACGTCGTCGCGCGACAGCACCGTGCGCTCGTTGAACTTGCACGTGAGGCACCAGTCCGCCGTGAAGTCCACGAACACCGGCTGCCCCGCCGCCAGCGCCGCCGACACCGCGGCCTCATCCCACGCCTGCGCCCCGCCGTGCGACGACGCCACCGCGCCGCGCGCATCCATGGACGCCTGCGCCTCCTCGAAGCGCAGCGCCACCGCCCCCGAGCCCACCAGCACCAGCGCCGCCAGCGCCAGCGTCACGCCCCGGCGCCCGCCCTCCAGCCCCTGCGACTGGCCGTACAGCCACGTGCCCAGGCCCACCGCGATGAGGAACGCCAGCAGCCGCGCCATGCCGTCCACGCCGGCCAGCCCGCCCATCACCCACACCAGCCACACCGTCGTGCCCAGCAGCGCGAAGCCCAGGAACTGCTTGCCGCGCTCCATCCACATGCCCGGCTTGGGCAGCCGCTTCGCCAGCCCCGGCACCAGCACCAGCAGACAGAAGGGCAGCGCCAGCCCCAGCCCCAGCGCCACGAACACCGCCACCACCGTGGCCGGGCCCGCCGCGAACGCGAAACCCACCGCCGTGCCCAGCAGCGGCGCCGAGCACGGCGTGGCCAGCACCACCGCGAGCACACCCTCGCCCGCGCTGCGCATCAGGCCGTGGCTCTGGTCCACCTTGCCCGCCAGCGCCGTGCCGTCCGCGCCCAGCGTGTAGACCCCGAAGAGGTTGAGCGCGAACGCCACCAGCACCGCGCTCACGCCCGCCACGAACAGCGGCTCCTGGAACTGGAAGCCCCAGCCCACGCTGGCGCCACCCGCGCGCACCGCCAGCACCGCGCCCGCGAGCAGCAGCATCGTCGCCAGGATGCCGCCCGCGTACGCCGCCGCGTGCGGCGCCACCTTGCCCTTCTCCTCCTGCACCATCCGCGTGAAGCCGTACGCCTTGAGCGCCAGCACCGGGAACACGCACGGCATCAGGTTGAGCAGCGCGCCGCCCAGGAACGCGAACACCAGCGCGAGCCCCAGGCCCAGGGGCGACTCGCCCGCCACCGGAGGCGCCGCCGCGGGCTGCACCTTGCCCACCGCGTCCTTCACCGACGGCACCTTCAAGGGCGCCGCGCCCGCCACCGGAGGCGCGGCCCCGGCCGCCGCCACCACCGGCGCGAGCGCCGTGTCCACGTCCACCGCCGTGTAGCCCTGGGCCTGCGTGCCCAGGCGCAGCGCGCCCGTGAGCCGGGGCTCGCCCTTGGGCACCACCGACGACGCCTGGCCCTTCAGCGCGTACGTCCCCGGCGCCGTCTGCGTCAGCGCCACGCTGTCCACGCCCGCGATGCGGCCGGGCACGAAGAAGTCCCCCTCCACGCCCCCCGCGAACGGCTTGCCGTCCGCCCCCGTCACGGTGAGCGTGCCGGTGAAGGGCTGGCCCGCCGTCAGCGTCGCGCCGTCCAGCTTGAGGGCCACGCGCGGCGCGCCCTCCGCGCCCACCGGCGCCGGCACCTGGGCCTGCGCGGCGTCGAACCGCGGCGCGAACTCCGGGTCCAACACCGTCTCCGGCCCCACCGGCAGCGTGCGCGTCAGCACCAGCTGCGCGGGGATGCAGTGCACCTTGCACGCGAGCGCGTCCACCGCCGCCGACACGTTCAGCGTGCCGCTGGCGTTCTCCGACACGCGCGCGGGCGCGAACAGCAGCACCTCGTCGTGGTAGCCGTGCGTGGTGATGAAGCCATCCGGCGTGCGGAACGTGCTGGGGAAGGGCCAGCGCAGCTCCCCCACCGTGACGCCCGGCACGTCCCACGACACCTCCGTGGCCAAGCCGGAGTCCCCCGGGTTCTTCCAGTAGACGTGCCACTCCGGGTCCAGCTTCAGGCGCACGCCCACGCGGAAGTCGCCGCCCGCCTTCACCTGCGTGGCGTCCAGGAGCAGCGCGCCCTCCAGGCGCGGGTCGCCCTCGTCCGGCGCGGTGCTGCCCACGGCGGTGGCGGGCAGCGCGGCGGCCTGGGCCCACGCCGCCAACAGCAACGCGCCCACCGCCCCCAGCCCACCGAGCCGGCTTCCAGACCTCTTGCTCCACGGATGCGTCATGCGACTCCCGTTAATCCACCTGGAAACGCCGTGCTACCTGGGATGCGTCCCCGCGGGATGCACTCAACCTTCCAGGCGGCCGGGCATTCCGCATGCCCGCACGCCCGACGTCGGGGGTCACCCCCGGCCCCGCGCAGTCCCTCTACGCTCGAAGCCCCCGGAGGGTGACTTTCGGGGGGGGCCCTACGACTCGCCGCCGCCCGTCTTCCAGGGCAGGTGCCCGCCGCTGTCCAGGGTCACGGCCTGCGGCGGCGCGCCCCCGTTCGCCGCGGCGGGCAGGGCCGCCCGGGCAGGAGCCGGGGCCGGAGCGGCGAGCGCCGGCCCGATGCGGCTCATGGTGATGCGCGACACCTCCGACTGGGCCCGGCGCACCCCCAGGGCGGACGGCTGGGCGGCCCGGCGCTCCACCGCCCGGCGCAGGTCCGCCAGACGGTCCACGTGCCGCTGCGCGGGCACCTCCGCGGAGCCCAGGCGCGCCAGCTTGTAGAGCCCCTTGTCCGCGCCCTCGAGCGCCCGCTCGGCCGCGTCCTGCTGACGGCGGGAGAGCGCCTTCCAGGCAGCGGCCTCATGGGAGACCAGCTCCAGCTCCGCGGACACCGCGCGCACGAAGCGGCCCTCGTCACTGTCCGGCAACAGGCGCGTCACCGGCACGGACAGCCGCCGGGTGTCGCCGTTCTCCGTGTACGAGGCGGTGACGGTGAGGTTCCAGTCGCCCTTCTCCAGCACGCCCGCGAAGAGGACGCGGCGCGGGAACGCGTGCGACACCGCCCCCAGCGCGGCGCTCATCGCGTCCCCCTCCACGCGCGACGGGTAGCGGTGCCGGCAGCGCAGGTCCGCGAAGCCCGTGGGCAGCACGTACACGCGCGCGTCCGACACCACCTCGCCGAACAGCTCCGCGCCCAGCGCGCCCACCGCCAGCGGCAGCCCCTCCGCGTCGTCCACGTGGGTGAAGCCCGTGCCGGACGGCGCCGTGAGGGCCTCCAGGATCTCCGGCAGGTAGTGCTTGCCCAGCCCCAGCGCGTGCAGGGCCACGCCGGAGTCGTGCACCCGCTGGCCCAGCACCTTGAACTCGCCCAGCGCGGTGGGGCCCACGGAGGGCTCGCCGTCCGTGAGCATGAGCAGCTGCGGCCGGGCGCCCGGCACCAGCACGCGCCGCACGGCCTCCGCGCCGTGCTCCACGGCCTCGTGCAGCGCGGTGCCCTCGCCGGAGTCCAGGCGGGACAGCAGCTTCAGGAAGGCCGCCTTCGCGCCCGGCTCCATGGCGCGCACGGGCAGCACCTGCTCCGCGTCCGCGTCGAAGGTGAGCAGGCCGACGTAGTCCTTGGGGCCCGCCCGCTCCACCAGCGCTCGCGCCGCCTCCACCGCCGCCGCCAGCGGCGCGCCCCGCATGGACGCGCTCCGGTCGATGACCAGGTTCACCGCCACCGGGGCCCGAGGCGTCTCCGCTTCGGCTTCCAGGGTCACCAGCAGCAGCACTTCGCGGCCGCCTTCCGCGTCGCGCTCCACTGCCCAGGCCATCTGCTTCATCCGCGCTCCCGCATGGTGGGTGGGCCCATCCTGCCTGCCAATCCTGTCACGACGACGCCCTGGAGCCCCGGAACGCCCCTGTGCACGGGCCCGCGTCCGTCTCCCAGAAGGTCCTGTCGCGTATGCCAGGAAGGATGTCGGGTTTCCGGTCGTGAAAGCAACGTGTCCCGCCCGACCGGGGCCTCCCCCACTCACGGCCCGTCCACGCCCGGCGATCACCCCGCGCTCCGGCGCCGCCACACCCCTCCGCGCGCCCCGCCTCACCCACAAGCACCTGCTTTTCCGCAGGGACACCCAGTGTTTACGAATTTACTTCCTTGAGGTCCGACACCGGTCAACCGGGGGACCCGCGTCCGGAGGCTCGACCCGGCCCACGGCGGGGAGCGTCACGGCGTCCAGCGCACCGCATCAGCGTCCGGGAGTGCAAATCCCAGGACCTGTCCGACTGTCCGACAGGCTCGCCAGCGAAGGCCCCCGCGCAGGCCACGGGCCGCGGGGGCGGGGCCTCACTCCACCACGCTCCAGCCACCCCAGGCCTCCTCGGGCAGGTGGCCCCAGCGCCGGTCCTCGGTGGGCTCCAGCGGCTGCACCGCCCGTCCGGACTCGCCCTCGGCCGTCAGCTCCAGGTCGTCCCGCCCCTCGTCCAGGTACGTGCTCTCGTCGTGGCTCATGTCCGGCTCCTCGGCGCTCCGTTCACGGGGTGTGCGGCCCTTGACGGCTCGCGTCCCCTTGGACGCCCTGCGTCGGCCAACCGGGCCCGCCCCATGCGGGTCCCTTTACAAGTTCATCTTGACCGATTTACGGACATGGTGAGCCCCTACCCCTGTTTTGTAAAGCCCTCGGGGCAGCCAAGTTCCTGTGAGCTCCAGCGCGGCATGCCCGGCCGCCTGCCTTCCGGCATGACAGGCAGGGGGCGTTCGCGTGCGGGAACGGCGGGGTCAGCGAGGCAGAGCGCCCCTGCCCTGGAGGGCGGCCCGGACGCGGTGGAGAAAACGCTGCGGGACAGGGCCTCGGAACGGCGCTTGATTCGCGAATCACCCCTGCTAGGGTTGACTGACACTCCAGAATTGCCGCGTCGCAGCAACCCGGCGTTGCCGTCGTGCGGCCCCAGAGGGTCTCGAGGTTCCATGAACCCCATCATCACCGGCCTGCTGCTGGCAGGCTTCATCTCCATCTTCGTCATCACGATGTCCGGCCGCGTGGGCGTGCTGCTCGCGATGAAGAAGGAGAACCGGCTGGACCACATCCCCTACCGCGTGGCGCAGCTGGTGCGCTTCGGGTTGGGCCAGAAGCGCATGGTGGATCCGGAGGAGTTCACGCCGGGCCTGTTCCACATCTTCATCTACGCGGCGTTCATGGTGCTGGCGCTGCGCACCGTCATGCTGTTCGTGATGGGCTTCTCGTCCACCGCGCTGGACGTGCTCACCGACCTCTCCCACCCGGCGTGGGACGCCGCGCCGCCGCTGCTCTTCCTCTACAAGGTCTACCTGCTGGTGAAGGACGTCGTGGCCGGGCTGGCGCTGCTGGGCGTGGCGTTCTTCGTGTGGACGCGCTGGAAGGTGAAGCCGGACCGCATGTCCCAGTCCTGGGAGGCCTACCTCATCCTGGGCTTCATCGCGGCCCTGATGATCACCGAGTTCATGTTCGGCGGCAGCCACATGGTGGCCGCGCACGCCGCCGCGCAGCAGGTGCCGATGGGCGCCACGCAGGTGCCGGCGGCGCCGGCCGCGATGGTCTGGTGGGAGCCGCTCACCAGCCTGACCGGCCTGGCGATGATGCCCCTGGGCCACCCGGTCGCGCACGTGCTGGGCGTGGCGGGCTTCTTCATCCACCTGACCATCATCCTGGCGTTCCTGAACTTCCTGCCGCTGGGCAAGCACTTCCACATCATCACGGGCCTGCCCAACGTCTTCTTCCAGCGCACGCACTCCACCGGCAAGCTGCCCACGCCCAACCTGGAGAAGGAGGAGTTCGGCGCCGCCACGGTGAAGGACCTCACCTGGAAGAACGGCCTGGACCTGTACTCCTGTACCGAGTGCGGCCGGTGCCAGACGCACTGTCCCACGTACATCACGGGCAAGCCGCTCACGCACAAGGCCGTGAACCAGGACCTGAAGCACTGGATCTGGGACAACGAGCGCTGGGTGGAGGAGGGCTACGGCCCCAACGGCGTGAAGGAGCCCCTGCCGGAAATCGTGGGCACCGCGCTGAAGGCGGAGACGGTGTGGGCGTGCACGAGCTGCGGCTGGTGCGAGCAGGCCTGCCCGGTGTTCATCGAGAACGTCCCGCGCCTCATCGACATGCGCCGCTACCAGGTGCAGGTGAAGGCGGAGTTCCCGCCGGAGATCCAGCGCGTGTTCGAGGGCATGGAGCGCCAGGGCAACCCCTGGGGCCTGGGCCAGGACCGGCGCGACGAGTGGGCGGAGGACCTGGCGCTGCCCACCTGGGGTGACGGCGGCGAGTACGAGTACCTGTTCTTCGTGGGCTGCGCGGGCAGCTACGACGACAAGCAGAAGAAGGTGAGCCGCGCGCTGGTGAAGATCATGCGCGAGGCGGGCGTGTCCTTCGCGACGCTGTCCAAGCAGGAGATGTGCAACGGCGACTCCGCGCGCCGCATGGGCAACGAGTACCTGTACCAGACGCTGGCCAAGACGAACGTCGAGTCCTGGAACGCGATGGGCGTGAAGGCGGTCATCACGCAGTGCCCGCACTGCTTCAACACCATCAAGAACGAGTACCCGGAGTTCGGCGGCGAGTACCGCGTCATCAACCACACGCAGCTCATCAACGAGCTGCTCAAGGACAAGCGCATCAAGCTGTCCTCGGTGATGAACGCCGGGACGAAGCTGACCTACCACGACCCCTGCTACCTGGGCCGGCACAACGGCGTGTACGACGCGCCCCGCGAAGTGCTCCAGAGCATCCCGGGCCTGGAGGTGGTGGAGATGCAGCGCAGCAAGCGCGAGGGCTTCTGCTGCGGCGCCGGTGGCGGCCGGATGTGGATGGAGGAGCACATCGGCACGCGCATCAACCACAACCGCATGAACGAGGTGGCCCTCACGCTCAAGCACGCGGAGGACCCGAGCACGCCCTTCCCCGACGCCGCGGACAAGAAGAAGCCGGGCATGGTGGGCGACTACAAGGAGCCGGGCGGCAAGGGCATCGTCGCGGTGGCCTGCCCGTTCTGCTCCACGATGCTCAACGACGCGAAGAACGACACCGGCCGCGAGCAGATCCAGATCAAGGACATCACCGAGCTGGTGGCGGACTCGATGGAGGTCAGCAACAAGGGCGGCACGGTGGCGCCCAGCCCCGTGGTGAGCGCCAAGCCGGAGTAGCGCGAGCGCGCCTCCGGCTGTGACGAGGGCCCGGTGGCTCCCCGAAGCGGGAGCGGCCGGGCCCTTCGCCTTCTCCGGAGGTGGGCGACTACTTGCGGCCCTTGGGGGCGTTGCCCTCCGAGCGCAGCACGCGCTCCAGCCTCTTGGTGGCGCCGTCGTCGCCCAGCTTGCTCGTGACGTAGGCGCCGGCGGAGGCGAGCTTGCGGCGGAGGCCGCCGGGCGGGACCTCGGACGGGCGCGAGGGGCGCGAGGGGATTTCGTCGAGGCCCTGATTCTTGAGCAGCGTGCGCGCCATGTCCTTCTCGTCCGCGGTGGCGTGCGGGGCCAGGAGCGCGCAGACGTTGACGTGGCCGTAGGCGGCGGCGGAGACGTAGGGCGTCTCGCCCACGGCGTCCGGCAGCGAGGGGTCCGCGCCGGCCTCCAGCAGCACGCGCACCAGGTCGTCCCGGCCCGCGCGGGCGGCCACCATCAGCGGCGTGCGCCCTTCCACGTCGAAGGGGTTGGGGTCCGCGCCCGCGTCGAGCTGGGCGCTCAGGGCGGCGCGGTCACCCGCGGCGACGGCATCGAACAGGGACACGGTGCGTACCTCCGGCAGGACGCGCGGAGCATGGCGTTTCGGCGGACGCGACGCCAGGGAGGGCCCCGCACGCGGGCTCTACGGCGGGGCGCGGAGGGCATTGCCGTTTCGCGTCGCCGGGTGCCCGCTTAAGGGGCGGGCGGGAGGCACGGCGTGGCGCGCTTCGAGGTATCCCTCAGCTTCATGGGGCGGGTGGCGCCGCTGGCGAAGGCGGCGCCGGAGGCCCCCGGGTTGCCTCCGCGTCCCCGTCCCCGCCATCCTGAGCGCCGCCATGAATGACACGCTCCTCCTGCTCCTCATCGCGGTCTTCGTGGGCGTGCCCGTGTTGTTGTGGCGACTGCTCTTGAAGTACCGGGGCCTCACCGTGCGGCTGCGGCAGGAGGGCGTGCGCGTGCACGCCGAGGTCCAGAGCGTCACGAGGTATGCGCGCAGCCAACAGCGCCACGTCTTCTACGCCTTCGCCCTGCCGGACGGCTCGCGGATGTACGGCAACTTCCGGGGCGCGGCCGACGCCGGGGACTGGGAGCCGGGCTCCACCGTCGAGGTCGTCTACCTGGCGGACCTGCCGCACCACAACATGCGGGTGGGCGCCGGCGTCGAGCGGAGGGACGTCATCCGGGGGACCGTCCTCCTCGTGCTGGTGCTGTCCGTGGGCGTCCTCGGCGTCCTGAGCGCCCATTGGCTCATCGAGGACATCCGCCGGCAGGAACTGCGGCACTCGCCCTAGCCCGGGAGAGACGCCATGCCCATGAACGCGATGCTGATGGTGGTGCTCCTCGTGGGAGCGCCCCTGTGGATGCTGGCGCGGATGCTGCTCCAGCGGCGGCTCACCGTGAGGCTGCGGGAGGAGGGCCTGCACGCCTACGGCGAGGTGGTCTCCGTCCGCCGGAGCCTGCTGGACTGGAAGTACAACATCGTGGAGTACGCCTTCCCCCTGCCGGAAGGCGGGGAGATCCACGGCGAATACCGGGAACGACGGCGGGGGCTGTTCGGGGGGAGCCAGAGCTCCGTGGGAGACGCCCTGGAGGTCCGCTACCTGCCGGACAACCCCCACCGCCATCAGCGCGTGGGGACGGAGCTCGGGCCGCTCATGGTCCTGAGCGGCCTGCTCGGCGCGGGGGTGTTCCTGCTCCTGGCCGTCATCGTGCTGATGAACGCGCCTTCGAAGAAGGCCCCGGCGCCGCGCGGCTCCCCCCCCGCGGGCAAGCTCCGGAACCACGAAGCGCCACAGCCGCACGGAAAGCCGCTTCCCAGCGGGGAGAAGCGCCCGCGGGGCGCGTACTAGTTGGGCCCGTAGAAGGGCTCGTTCGCGGAGGGCACCGCGAGCGTCACGGAGCTGGCCGTGGAGGACACCGGGGCGCGGTAGATGCTCGGGTCACCGCCGGAGTCGTTGAAGAGGAAGCCCAGCTCCGTGCTGCTCACCCAGCTGGGGAAGCTCTCCTGCACCGCGCTCGCGGTGTAGTCCGTCAGCCGCCGCAGGGAGCCGCTGAGGCCGGTGGCCGTCACGTTGCCCACGAAGATGCGCGTGCTGCCGCTGGACAGCCGCGCGTCCAGCGCCACCTGCCGCCCGTCCGGGGACACCACCGCGCGGTTCGCGGCGGCCAGCACCTCGTTGCCCAGGTACGAGTACTGCGCGAAGCCCCCGCTCAACGGCACGAACGCGAGCCTGTTGTAGTAGGAGGCGCTGTCGCCCGCGGGGGCCACCACCGTGTTGCCGCTGGGGAAGAAGGACGGCGACCCGAAGGCGACGCCCCCCGCGTTGGGCGTCAGCTCCACGAAGCCGCTGCCATCCACCGCGATGCGGCCCAGCGTGCTCAGCGCCCCCGGCGTCCGTTCGAACGCGAAGACGATGGTGCGGCCGTCCGGGCTGAACGTGGGCCCGCGGAAGTTGGTGCAGCTGCCGCACGCCGCGTCGTTGGTGCTCAGCAGCGTGGCCACCGGGCCGCCCGTGGTGGGCACCGTCTGGAGGGAGTACGTGCTGCCCGAGCGCTGCACGAACACGATGCTGTTGCCGTTCTTGGAGATGGACGGCGTGTACGCGCCACCCCCCGTCGTCAGCCGCTGCGGGCTGTTGGGGTCGCCGTCGTCGTCCACCACGTAGATGTTCCGGTCATCGCGCACGAAGGCGAAGCCCCGGTCGAAGAGGACTTCGCCGATGGTGCCACCACCGCCCGCGTCCAGGGGCTCGCACGCCCCCAACACCCCCACCGCCACCACGCCCCCGAGCCATCGCCGCATGCCCATCATCGCTGTGTCTCCCGCCGTGCCGGCCCTGTCACTCGCGCTTCGCGCGCCCACACTACAGGGCGCGCGGGACAGGACGTCAACGCGCACGGAGGCATTCACGCGCGCCCGTGTCCGGGAGCGCGCACGGCTTCAGCGGTTGAGGCGGTTCAGCTCGTTGCGGCAGACGTTGCAGGGGCCCAGCGACTTACGGTCGATGTCCTGCGCGGACTGCGGGAAGAACATCACGCAGCGCGAGTCCTCGCAGTACGACAGCCCGATGAGGTGGCCGGCCTGGTGCACCGCCTCCACCTGCACGCGGCGGCGCAGCTGCTCCCCCTCCGCGCCCTGGCGCAGCCGGAACAGGCTCATCACCGCGACCTTGGACTCGCGGTCCGCCTGGCCGAAGACGAAGGGTGAGTCCGGCTCGAAGAGGTCCGCGTCCGTCACGCCCATCACCAGGTCCGGCCGCGCGTCCCCCGTCCCCGCGTCCCGCCGCGCCTCGTCCAGCACCGTGCCCAGCCGGCGCATGATGGCGTTGCAGTGGTACTGGCTCCGGTCCTTGTTGAAGGCGTAGGCCGGGGAGGACAGCGCCATCCGGCCCACGACCGCGCTGACGCCCAGGTGCGTCGCCAGCGGTTCCTGCAAGGCATTCACGAGCGCGGACGGTGGACTGCCCACGGTGACCAGCAGGAGCGTCTTCTGCGGCATCAGCCCACCGCCTTCAAACTCCGGACGGACTCAGGACCGCGTCCCCCCCGGAGCGGAGTGGCTGGGGCGCAAGGATTCGAACCTTGATAATCAGAGTCAAAGTCTGACGTCCTGCCATTAGACGACGCCCCAGCAGGTTCGCACGCGTACTCGTGGGCTGATACTACGGCACTTTGACGGGCGCGGGAACCCACTCCGACGCCGAGCCCCGCCATCCGTGGAGTGCGGGGGGGTGGATCACTCCCCCCGGAGGCCACCCGGGCGGCTGGCAGGGGGACGGGCTGTCATCCACCCGACAGGCGCGCCCTCCCTCAGCCCTTCAGCACGGCCAGGGGCGTGAGCCGGACGCGGGGCGTCACGAGGTCCACCTCGTCCTCCAGCACCTCGGCGACGTCCCGGTAGGCGGCGGGCGCCTCCTCCACCAGGGCGCGGGCCCGCCCCGGGTCGAACACCACGCGGCGCAGGGCGTGGGCCAGCGCGTCCGGGCGGATGCGGGCGCGGGCCTCGGCGCGGGTGAGCACGCGGCCCGCGCCGTGCGAGCAGGAGCGGAAGGCGCGGGGCTCCGCGAGGCCCTCGACGACGTAGGAGGCCGTGCCCATGGAGCCGGGGATGAGCCCCCGGGCCCCCGCGTCCAGCCCCACCGCGCCCTTGCGGTGGACCCAGAGCGCCCGGCCGAAGTGCGTCTCGCAGGCGACGTGGTTGTGGTGCACGTCCACGGCGCTGTCCGCGTCCGGGGGCACGCCCACCACGTCCGCCAGCACCGAGAGCGCCCGGGCCGCGAGCGCGTCCCGGTTCGCGCGGGCGAAGCGGCACGCCAGGTCCAGGTCGTGGACGCAGGCCTGGCCCGCCTCGGTGTCGGTGCGCAGCGCGGGCGGCGTGCCCTGACCGAGCGCCTGGGCCACGCGCTGGTGGTGCTCCCCCACGGCGCCGCCCACGCCCCGCGAGCCGGAGTGGATGAGCAGCCAGAGGTCCCCCGCGCCGTCGCGGTCCAGCTCCAGGAAGTGGTTGCCTCCCCCGAGCGTGCCCAGGTGGCGTGGCGCCAGCCGCTCCCAGGCATGGGCGAGCTTCTGGGTGGACAGCGGCGGGGACTGGAGCGCGGGTGGGAGGGGCAGGCCCCGGCCCCGGTGCACCGCGTCCCCCACCGGGATGACCCGGGCGAGCTGGGACAGGAGCCGCTCCAGGTCCGCGCGCGACAGCGAGGCGGCGGGGAAGGCGAAGCGGTGCGCGCTCACGCCGCAGCCCAGGTCGTTGCCCAGCGCGCCGGGGACGACGTGCGCCTCCGTGGCGAAGACGGTGCCCACCGCCACGCCCGAGGCGAGGTGCACGTCCGGCATCACCGCCACGTGCTCCGCGACGTAGGGCTGCGCGGCGAGCCGCTGGAGCTGCTTCAGGGCCGCCGCGGGCACCCCGCGCGCCCAGGCGAGGAGGGGCACGGCGCCCGGCGGCGCCTCGAGGATGCGGGGCATCATGCGTCACCCCCTTCCCCATCCTCGGGTTCCGTGCGCGGGGCGGTGCCCATGAGGACGAAGCGCAGGTGCGGGGTGCGCTTGAGGTTCAGGTGCTCCGCGAGCCGCGAGCGCAGGAAGCCCTCCGCGCGGGTGAGGGCCTCCTTCACGGCGGCGGGGTCCGCGTCGTGCGGCAGCGTGTAGCCGATGCGCGCGATGCGGCCTTCGGGGGACAGCTCGAACGACGCCAGCGCGACGCCTTCGAGGCGGGGGTCGGACAGCTCGCTCCGGAAGAGCAGCGAGACGTCCTCGGAGAGGGTGGATTGGACGCGCAGGTGACGCGCGGACGGCGCTTCGGAATGGAACAGCGAGGAGCCCGAGCGCCGGCTGGACGCGCGGGTACGGCGATGCCTGGAAGAGGACATGAATGAAGACGGATTCCTGCGAGCCGTGCCGGAGCACGGCCGGGTGTGCACGCGAGCGACCCCGCGCGGACACGCCGCCTGGACCTCACGGCGAAGGCGCCCTCCACGGCCCGAGGCGGCGCTCACACGGGCGCGGCCTTCGGACGGGAGCTGGACGCCGCCGGTGACGCTAGCAGCGCGACCGCGCGGAGCGAACCGAGACCCCTCTGGCGACACGTCCCATGGCACACCTCCGGCAAGCGGTCCGCGCCCAGACGCGGGGGCCTCCCGGGTCCTGACGCGGCGGCGCTGTCCTCTGGTGACCAGCCGCTCCATCCACCATCCGACGCGCGGCGCCAGTCGGATTGGCGGGGCGGCCTTCCCGGGGCAAGCAGGGGGCGGGAGGGGTTCATGGCCGAGACTTTCGACGTGGTGGTGATTGGGGCGGGTCCCGCGGGCGAGAACGCGGGCGCGCGTGCGGCGGCGGGGGGCCTGAAGGTCGCGCTGGTGGAGCACGAGCTCCTGGGCGGCGAGTGTTCCTACTGGGCCTGCATGCCCAGCAAGGCGCTGCTGCATCCCAGCGAGACGCTGTGGCTCGCGAAGCACACGCCCGGCGTGCGCGAGCTCATCCAGGGGCCGCTCAAGGCGGACGCCGTGCTCAAGCACCGCGACCAGATGGTGTCCGGCTACGACGACAGGTCCCAGGTGAAGTGGGCCGAGGGCGCGAAGCTCACCGTGGTGCGCGGCCACGGCCGGCTCACCGGCCCGCGCAAGGTGACCGTGACGGGCAAGGACGGGAAGGCGCGCGAGCTGGAGGCGAAGAAGGCCGTCGTCGTCGCCACCGGCAGCAAGCCCCGCCTGCCGGACATCCCGGGCCTGAAGGAATCCAAGCCGTGGGACAACCGCGAGGGCACCGGCGCCAAGGCCGTGCCGGGCCGGCTGGTGGTGCTGGGCGGCGGCGTGGAGGCGGTGGAGCTGGCGCAGGCGTGGCGCGAGCTGGGCTCGGAGGTCACGCTGGTGCAGCGCGGGCCGCGCTTGCTGAAGCGCTTCGAGCCCTTCGTGGGCGAGCAGGTGGCCCAGGCGCTGCGCGACTCCGGCGTGCGGGTGCTGCTGGAGACGCAGGCCACCAAGGTGCAGCGCTCCGGCGCGCAGGGCGAGTACACCCTCACGCTGACCGGCGGGGACACGCTGCGCGCGGACGCGCTGCTCGTCGCCATGGGCCGCACCGCGCGCACGGACGACCTGGGCGTGGACACGGTGGGGCTCAAGCCGGGCGCGTCCATCGAGGTGGATGATCAGCTCCGCGCGACGGGCGTGGACGGCGGCTGGCTGTACGCCTGCGGCGACGCGAACGGCCGCAACCTGCTCACGCACATGGGCAAGTACCAGGCGCGCCTGCTGGGCGACGTCCTCCTGGGCAGGCCCGTGAAGGCGTGGGCGGACGCGAAGGCCACGCCGCAGGTCATCTTCACGCACCCGCAGGTGGGCAGCGTGGGCCTCACCGAGGACAAGGCGCGCGAGGCGGGCGTGCCGGTGAAGACCGTGCAGTACGCGCTGGGCAACGTGGCCGGCGCGTCCGTCATGGGCAAGGACCTCCAGGGCACGGCCAAGCTGGTGGTGGACGAGAAGCGCCGGGTCGTCGTGGGCGCGACGTTCACCGGGCCGGGCGTGGGCGAGATGCTCCACGCGGCCACCATCGCCGTCGCGGGCGAGGTGCCGCTGGACACGCTCTGGCACGCGGTGCCGTCGTATCCCACCGTGAGCGAGGTGTGGCTGCGGCTCCTGGAAGCCTACGGCCTGTGATTGCGGCGGGGCGCCCCCGCGTGAAATGGTGCGCGCCCCACCGTGTCCCTGGCCGTGAATGAGCACCGCTGAGCCCCCCCGCCAACGCGCCTCCCTGAAGGTGGAGTGGGCGCTGCTGCTGGTGCTCGCCGTGGCGGCCGTGGCGGTGGGGCAGCACCCCCGGCGCGGCGCGGACTTCCGCGTCTACCTCACCGCCGCCGAGCGCTTCCGCGAGGGCACCGACCTCTACCGCGCCGAGGACGGCACCATGCCGTTCAAGTACGCGCCCGTCACCGCGCCCCTGTTCCTGCCCTTCACCGCCGTGCCGCCGCGCGCGGCCGTGGCGCTGTGGAACCTGGGCTCCGTGCTCGCGCTCGGCGCCGTGTCCGTGCTCACGCGCCGCGCGGCCCCGGAGGCGGGGGAGGCGACGCCGTGGCCGTGGGCGCCGGTGCTCGCCACCGCCGCGCTGCTGCCCGCGTTCTCCTTCGAGATCTTCTACGGCCAGGTGGACGCCGTGCTGCTGTGGCTGCTGGTGCTCGCGGCCGTGGGCGCGGAGCGGGGCCGCGCGTGGGGCCCTGGCGCGGCCTTCGCCGTCGCGTGCCTGCTCAAGCCGCCGGCCGCGCTCGCGGGGCTGTTCTTCCTGGGGCGCCGTCACTGGCGCGTGGTGGGGACCACCGCCCTCTTCGGCGTCCTGCTGGTGCTGCCCACCCTGGGCCGCTACGGCTGGGCGGGCACCCTGTCACAGCTGCGTGACTGGACGGAGACCCTGGCGCGCACCACGCCGCCGTGGGCGCTGGGCCACAACCCGCAGGGCCTGCCCACGCTGCTGCTGTCGCTGGTGCTGCCGCCGGAGTCGCTGCCGCCTCCTGGCGCGATGACCGTGGCCCAGGCCGTGGCGCTGGCGCTGTTCGTCGGCGCGCTCGCGTGGGCGCGCCCCGGCCCGGTGGAGCTGCTCGCGCTCTGCTGCCTGGGCGTCACCCTCCTGTCACCGTTGGCGTGGCGCGCGAACTACCTGCTCGCCTGGCCGGTGATCCGCGCGGCGCTGGAGGGCCGCTCGCGCCTGGGCCAGGCGTGCGTGGCGTGCGTGGCCCTCATCGGCGTGGCCGTGTCGGACGCGGTGCTGGGCCCGGAGCTCGCCCGGCGCGTGCTGCTCCTCCGGCCGTTCGCCGTGGCCTACTCGGCGCTGCTGATCGCGCTGCTGTGGCAGACGCAACGTCACGGAACGCCCACGGCGGTTATTTCCGACAAGTCCGTGACGAAGCTGCCGCGGGGCTTCCTGATTCCTCACGGTCCGTAACTCAATCGAGACACAGCCGGGGGCAAAGTGTCACGGAGCCAGAACCTTCGTGACACATGGCGTCGCTATATGCAGCCCCGCCATGTTCGAAACGTTCGACAGCGCCTCCAGCGCGCCTGCGGCCCGGCGGTTCGCCCTCTCCACCACCGCGTCGGTCGCCGTCTTCGGACTCATCGCCGTGGCGGCGATGACCGCGGCCAACACGGTCAAGGAGGTCATCCAGGAGAAGAAGGTGGACGTCGTCTTCCGTCCCCCGCCGCCTCCGCCGCCGCCTCCCGTCGTGGAGGTGAAGCCGCCACCGCCGCCACCGCCGGTCGCGAAGCCGCCGCCTCGCGCCGCGCCTCCGGTGGCCAAGGCCGCGCCCCCGCCCGCGGTCCCCACCGTCGCTCCCGCGCCGCTGAAGGCGCCGGACGCGGTGCCGCTCGAGAAGCCGCCCGAGGCTGAGAAGGAAGTGGTCGCCGCGGCGCCCATGGCCGTCGGCGGCACGGGCACGCTCGTCCCGGGCGGGGTGGTGGGTGGCACCGGCAGCGGCGAGGGCATGGCCATTGGCGGTGGCCGCGCGCAGCCCATCAACCTCCCGGAGACGGGGACGCCGCCGGAGCCGCTGACGTCGAACCTCATCCCCGAGTACCCCGCCGACGCCCGCTCCAAGGGCCTGGAGGGGCTGGTCATCCTCAAGGGCGTCGTCGAGGTCGACGGCCGCGTCACCGGCCTGAAGGTGATGCGCGGCGACGAGCCCTTCGCCAGCGCCGCGCTGGCCGCCGTGCGCACGTGGCGCTTCAAGCCCGCCATCGTCTCCGGTCAGCCCACCGCCGTCTTCCGCATCTTCAAGGTCCCGTTCCGCCTCAAGTCCTGACGCCTTCCTCCCCCTTCGGAGAGCCACCGCCATGAACTTCAATCTCAAGGAAATCTACGCGCACATGGGCGTCTTCGCCCTGTGCATCGCCTGGACGCTGGTCGCCTTCGCGGTCGCGTCGCTGGCGGTCTTCTTCGAGCGCCTGTTCGTCTTCTTCCGCTCGCGCGCCGCGTCCCGCGCGTTCGCCGGCCGCGCCGGTCCGCTGCTCGCGCAGCAGCAGCACGACGCGCTGGTGAAGGAGGCGGACGGCAGCAAGAGCAGCCACCTGGCGATGATGCTGGGCGGCGGCATGAAGACGTTCCTCGCCAGGTCCCGCGCTCCGGCCGGGAAGCTGGGCGCGGTGGAGCTCACGCGGCGCGACCTGGTGCGCATCAACGAGCGCATCACCGCGGACGTGCGCCGGGGCATGTCGGTGCTGGCCACGGTGGGCTCGGTGGCGCCGTTCGTCGGGCTGCTCGGCACGGTGGTGGGCATCATCGAGGCCTTCGCCGGCATCGCGAAGGAGGGCTCCGGCGGCCTGGGCGCGGTGTCCGCCGGCATCGCGGAGGCGCTCGTCGTCACGGCGCTGGGCCTGCTGGTCGCCATCCCCGCGGTGCTGATGTTCAACTTCCTGTCCACCCGCGCGGACGCGCTGCTGCTCTCCCTGGAGCAGGCCCGCAGCGAGTTCATGGACTACCTGGAGGACATGAGCGGCGAGAAGCGCGCGGTGGCCCACGGCGCCGCGCACGCGTCGGGCTCGGAGGTCGTCTCCACGCGGACCGAGGCGGGCGATGTCGGCCACGCGTAAGAGCCTCACCCCCGAGATGAACGTGACGCCCCTGGTGGACGTGGTGCTCGTCCTCCTCATCATCTTCATGGTCGTCACGCCGCAGCTGGAGGCCGGCGCCGCGGTGGAGCTGCCCGCGGCGATGAACCCGGACCCGGAGAACAAGAACCTGGAGCCCACCACGGTGAGCCTGGCGGCCAACGGGGCGTTCTACCTGGACCGCAAGCAGTTGGAGCGGGACGCGCTGGTGGAGGCGCTGAAGGCGCTGCACGAGGCGAAGCCGGACGCGCCCGTGGTGCTCAAGGCGGACAAGGGCGTGGCGTACGCGCAGGTGCGCGGCGTGTTCAAGGCGATGCAGGACATCGGGTTCCCGGGCATCAGCCTGCAGGTCATCGACCGGAAGAAGGACTGAAGGGGAGGCACGCGCCATGGCTTTCGACGTCGGTGGCAGCAAGGGCGGCGGCGTCCGCCCCACGATGAACGTGACGCCCCTGGTGGACGTGGTGCTCGTCCTCCTCATCATCTTCATGGTCGTCACGCCGCTGATGACCAAGAACCTGTGGATGAACGTGCCCGCGAAGCCGGACAAGCAGGAGGAGGCCACGCCTCCGTCTCCGGACGCGAAGCCGCCGGTGGTCCTCACGGTGGACAAGACCGGCACGCTGCGCATCAACCACGAGGAAGTGCCCCGTGACCAGGTGGTGGCGCGCCTGCAACGGATGCTGAACGCGCGCGCGGACAAGATCGTCTTCTTCGACGCGGGCGACGCGGTGCCGTACGGAAGTGCCATGGAAGTGCTGGACTTGGCGCGGGGCGGGAACATCACCGTCGCCGTGCTGCCGGAGCGACTGGCGGACTGACCCCTGGCCGTCCCGCGCGCGGCGTGAGGCCGCGCGCGGTTCGTGACGCCGAGTTTTCCCGCCGCCGCCGCAGACGTCACAAACCCTTCATCCCAATGCCACGGGCGTCGCGTTGAGTGCGCGTCGCTGTCGGCAAGGAGAGCCGTGTTGTCTCGTACAAGCTTCGTGCGCGCCTTCGTGGCGTCACTCGTGCTCATCACCCTGCCTGCCTTCGCGCAGGCGCCCGGCGCGGAGCCCACCGCGCCCGCCGCGCCTTCGCCTTCCGCGTCTCCCGGCCAGCAGCCCGCCGGCGAGCTTCCCCCTCCGCCGGGCACCGTGCCCGCCCCTGCCGCGCCGTCGCAGCCGGACGGCGCGCTGCCCACCAGCCCCGCGCCGTCGCAGGGCACGCAGCCCGGCAGCGCCGCGAACCCGCTGCCCCAGGACTCCATCCCCGCCGCCGCGCGGCCAGCGGATCCGACCGCCGCGCAGCCTGCGGATGCGACCGCCGCGCAGCCTGCGGATGCGACCGCCGCGCAGCCTGCGGATGCGACCGCCGCGCAGCCCGCTCCGGCCGATGGCGCCACGCCGTCGGAGGCCACGGCCGCCGACGAGGCCGCCATGGACGACGAGTCCCTGGCCGGGTCCGCCACGCCGCCCCCGGGCTTCACAGGCATCTACGGCCGGCTGACGGACGAGGCCAACGGTGAAGGGCTCATCGAGGCCACCGTGAAGGTCGTGACGGGCGCCGACAAGCAGGCCCTCACCGACCTGGACGGCCACTACCGGCTGGCGCTGCCGCCGGGCAAGTACGACCTGCGCGCCTTCTACGACGTGTACCAGGGCCGCCGCATCACGGGCGTCGTCGTCACGCAGGGCAAGGCCACGGAGCTGGACGTCGCGCTCAGCGCGGACGTGGGCGCGGTGCAGGAGGTCGTCGTCGAGGCCCGCTCCGACCGCCGCGCGGAGGGCGCCCTGCTCCAGGACCGCAAGAAGGCCGCCGCCGTCTCCGACGCCATCAGCGCGCAGGAGATCGCCCGCACGCCAGACTCCAGCGCCGGTGACGCGGTGAAGCGCGTGGTCAGCGCCACCGTGGTGGACGGCCGCTACGTGCTGCTGCGCGGCCTGGGCGGCCGCTACGCCACCACGCTGCTCAACGGCGCGCTCCTGCCCAGCCCGGAGCCGGACGAGCCCAGCGTGCCGCTGGACCTGTTCCCCACCAGCCTGCTCGCGAACCTCAACGTGGTGAAGAGCTACACGCCGGACCTGCCGGGCACCTTCGGCGGCGGCACGCTCCTCATCGAGACCAACACCTACCCGTCCCAGTTCGAGTTCAAGCCGCGCCTCACCCTGGGCGGCGACACCGTCACCACCTTCCGCGAGCGCAACTCGCAGGCGCAGGGCGGCTTCGGCGAGACGCTGGGCTTCGCCTCCTCCGACCGCGACCTGCCGTCCGCGCTCCCGCGCGACCACCGCCTGGGCGCGGGCGGCGAGACGGCGCAGCAGTTGGAGAGCCAGTGGGAGAGCTTCAGCAACGTCTGGGAGAAGCGCACCACGCGCGCCGCCCCCAACCTGGGCCTGGGCGCGTCCCTGGGGGACACGCTGCGCTTCGGCAACCAGCGCCTGGGCTACCTGGCCACCGTCAACTACGGCCACCGCGACGGCGTGCAGACGGGGGACTTCGCCCGCGCCGCCCGCGACGAGTCCGGCGGCCTCATCTCCCAGGATGTGGCGCGCACCACGCAGGGCTTCTCCACCGCGAACCTCAGCGGCCTGGCCAGCGTGGGCTACCAGTTCGACCGCGACAACGAGCTGACCCTCTTCAGCCTCTACACGCGCGGCACCGACACCCGCACGTACACCGCCAACGGCAACAACAACGTGCGCGGGGACACCTACGCCAGCACCCGCCTCCAGTTCATCACCCGCGCGCTGTCCTTCACGCAGCTGCGCGGCTTCCACCGCCTGGGCCTCCTGGGCGACTCGGAGGTGGACTGGCAGGCCAACGTCTCCCGCGTGGACCGCGACGAGCCGGACACGCGCGACACGCTCTACAGCGCCAGCCTGAGCAACCCGGACGCGCAGCTGTCCTTCCCCAACCAGCCCAACAGCGGCGAGCGATTCTTCGCGGAGCTGGGCGAGACGTCCACCGGCGGCAGCCTCAACCTCACCCTGCCCTTCACCTCCGACCTGCGCGTGAAGGTGGGCGGCCTCACCCAGGTGTCCTTCCGCGACTTCAACGCGCGCCGCTTCCGCTACCTGCTCACCGAGGAGCCGGTGGACCGCACCCAGTCCCCCGAGCAGCTCTTCTCGCCGGAGAACGTGGGCACCGCCATCACCGTGCGCGAGACGACGCGCGCGGATGACGCCTACAACGCCTTCCTGGGCATCTACGCCGGCTACGTGTCCGCGGACTACAAGCCCGTGGAGCCGCTGCGCCTGGTGGGCGGCGTGCGCGTGGAGGCGTCCTCGCAGCAGCTGCGGCTCAAGGACCCGTTCACCGGCGTGGAGAGCGACAACAGCGGCGCGGATCAGCACTACCTGGACGTGCTGCCGTCGCTCAACGCGACCTACGCCCTGTCCCCGGAGGTGAACCTGCGCGCGGGCTACAGCTACACGCTGGCGCGGCCCACCTTCCGCGAGTTGGCGCCCTTCATCTTCTTCGACTTCGTGCGCCGCCGGAACGTGTCCGGCAATCCGGACCTGCTGGAGACGCGCATCCACAACGTCGACCTGCGCGCCGAGTGGTTCGTGGGCGAGAACGAGGTCGTGGCCGCGAGCGCCTTCTACAAGCGCTTCCAGAACCCCATCGAGCGCGTCATCCGCAACCCGGACTCGGGCGACCTGGGCTTCGAGAACGCCGCCGGCGCGGACAGCTACGGCGTGGAGCTGGAGGCGCGCGCGTCGCTGGCGCGCCTCAGCCCCTCGCTGCGCCCGGTGCGCGTGGGCGCGAACCTGACGCTCATCCAGTCCAAGGTGGACCTGGGTGAAGGCGCCCTGGGCGCGCAGACGAACAAGGACCGCCCGCTCCAGGGCCAGTCCCCCTACGTGGTCAACGTGAACGTGGGCTACGAGCGGCCGGAGAGCGGCACCGAGGTGGCCGTGCTCTACAACGTGTACGGCCAGCGCATCAGCGAGGTCGGCGTGCAGGGGCTGCCGGACGTCTACGAGCGGCCCTTCCACCGCGTGGACCTCACCCTCACCCAGAAGCTCGGCGCGACGCAGCTGAAGCTGACCGCCGCGAACCTCCTCAACGCGTCCGTCACCCTCCGCCAGGGGGACGTGACGGTGCAGACGTACAAGCCCGGCGTGGCGTTCACCGCGGCGCTCGGCTGGGCCCTGTAGCTCCCCTCCATTCCCCTGAAAGGACGCATCCACCATGAAGAACCTCTTTGCCTCCGTCCTCACGCTCTCCAGCCTGGCGCTGCTCGCCGGCTGCGGTGACGACGACAAGCCCAACAACGGCAACCCGGACGGCGGTGATCCGCAGGCCACCGAGCAGGACGTGTCCGGCAGCATCAAGGGCGACACGACCTGGAAGGCGGGCACGACGTACACCCTGAAGGACTACGTCTTCGTGGAGAGCGGCACGCTCACCATCGAGCCGGGCGTCACCGTCAAGGGCGAGCAGGGCAGCGCGCTGGTCATCACCCGCGAAGCGAAGATCAACGCGGTGGGCACGGCGGAGAAGCCCATCGTCTTCACCAGCGCGCAGGCGGCGGGCACGCGCGCGGCCGGTGACTGGGGCGGCGTGGTGCTGCTGGGCAAGGCGACCATCAACGTGGCCGGCGGCGAGAACACCATCGAGGGCTTCTTCGCCACCAGCGGTGACACGCGCACGAAGTACGGCGGCGGAGATGACGCGCACGACTGCGGCAAGCTGAAGTACGCGCGCATCGAGTTCGCGGGCTACGAGCTGGCCGAGGACAACGAGCTCAACGGCCTGACGACGGGCGCGTGCGGCAGCGCGACGGACATCGACTACGTGCAGGTGCACAAGGGCGCCGACGACGGCGTGGAGATGTTCGGCGGCACGGCGAACCTGAAGCACATCGTCATCACCCAGCCGGACGACGACGGCCTGGACTACGACCTGGGCTGGCGCGGCAAGGTGCAGTTCCTGGTGGTGCAGCAGAACGCCACCGTGGGCAACCGCGGCATCGAGGCCTCCGGCAACAAGAACGACAACGCCGCGCAGCCGCACACGGTGCCGGAGATCTGGAACGCGACGTTCATCGGCTCGGGCCGCGCGGCGGGCACGACGCCGGCGCAGGAGGGCCTGGTGTTCAACACGGGCGCGGGCGGCCTGCTGCGCAACGTCATCGTGGCGAACTTCGCGGACCTGGCGGTCGACGTGGACGGCACGGCCTCCGCGGCGCTGTGGAACGCGGCCACGCCGGAGCTCTCAATCCAGAACACGTTCTTCTGGAGCAACAAGGGTGACACGGCGTCCATCCCGAACGCGCCGAACCCCAAGAAGGACGCGGCGGGCAACGTGACGGATCCGGACGTGAGCAAGTTCGTGGAGGCGGAGAAGGTGCTGGCCGTGGGCCTGAACAACAAGGTCGTGGACGCGCAGCTGACGGCGGCGACGAACCTGGACGCCCCGGACTTCACCCCGGCGGCGGGCTCTCCGGCGCTGAACCCGGACAACGCGGCCACCCCGGGCGCGGGCTTCGACACCAGCGCGCGCTTCGTCGGCGCGGTGGGCACCACCAACTGGCTTGCCGGCTGGACCTCGTTCCCGAAGAACTAGCCCTTCGGTGAACATGACCGCGTGCTCCCGGCAGCGCCGTACGGGGGCACGCGGTCTTCTCTTGCGCGGGCTTAGGACTGGAGGCTCGCGGCGGCCTCGTCCTGCGCGCCGTCCGCGCCGTTGCCGCCGTCCGTGAAGAGGTTGGCCACCGGGCGCAGCTTGGGGGGGCGGCCGCGGCGGCGCGGGGCGTTCTCCTCGCTGCCCTGCGCCGCGCCCACCGGCTCCCCCGGGGCCTGGCCGCCCTTGCGCACCGGGCGCGGCAGGTGGATGGCCTCCAGCTTCCCGCCCAGCTCCGCGTCGTCCTCCGCGAACACCTTCGCGTACGCCAGCGCGCGCTGCCCCTTCTGCAAGAGCGACTCCTGGCTCTCGTTCAGCGCCTGCCTCGCCGCGTCCAGCGCCGCCTGCGCCCGGGCCACCGCCTCCGCCTTCTCCCGCACGTGCGCCGCGGCCTCGCCCAGCACCGCCGTGTCCACGTCCGGGAACTTCACGTCCGCCAGGTCCGTGGCGAACAGCTCGAGCAGCGCGCGCAGCGCGGGGGAGATGGAATCGTTCTCGGGGGTTTCGAACATGGGCAGGCCTCCTCACAAGGCGGTGAACGGCGCCTATCTGCCCAGATGTTCAGTGTCCTTTCAAGGGGGTCTTCTCGCGGGCCGGAAAGTCGGCCCCGCGCGCTTCGTCAAGGCCCGTGCTGATCAATCCACCCGCACCAGCCCCACCTCCCGCACCCCCGCCGATGGATCCACGTCCACCGCCAGGAAGTGCCGGCCCACCCCGTCGAAGCGCTCCGGAATCGCCCCGCCCCCTCCCGAGATGAACGCCGGGATGCCCGCGTTCGAGAACGAATAGTAGCTGTGGATGTGGCCGTAGAGCGTCAGGTCCACCCCCGCCCGCGCCAGCTTCCCCACCAGCCCCGCCGCCTCGTTGCGCACCGCGAAGCCTCCGCCCCGGACGCCAATCGGATCCAACGGGGGGATGTGCATCGCCACCACGTGCACCGCGTCGCGCGCCTCCTCCAGCCAGCCGTCCAGCGCCTCCTCCACCAGCGGATCCACCGTGCTGCTGCCGGAGTCCACCAGGCTGAAGTGCACGCCCCGGAAGACGAAGTGCTGGCTGCCCCGGCCCACCAGCCGCTGGTACTCGCGCGCGTCGTCCGTGAAGGTCTCGTGGTTGCCCAGCGTCGCGAACAGCGGGATGCGCGAGTCCGCCTCCAGCCGCCGCTGGAACTCCTCCAACTGCTCGCGCGTCCCGTACTCCGTCAGGTCCCCCGCGAAGAAGATGAAGCGCAGCGTGGGGTCCTGGTTCAGCCGCGCGTAGATGTCCCCCACCTTCGACAGCGCCTCCTGCACGTCCGCCAGCGCCGCGAACCGGAACGGCTCCCGCGCGTCCCAGTCCGGCGGCGCCACCGTCAGCCGCGCCGCCGCCCCCGGCCGCAGGGCCACGCGCCACACCTTCACCGTCGGGTGCGCGTCCGGCAGCGCCTCCACCTCCAGCGGCGCGCCCGCCGCGTCCACGGCCTCCAGCGCCGCGTCCGGCATCGCGTTGTGCACCGTGAACAGCCAGTCCGTCCGCGCGTCCGAGGCGGCGGTGACGCGCGTGGTGAACGCCGGCGCCTGCCCCCACAGCTCCAGCGTCCCCGACGCCAGCGTCCGCACCGACGCGAGCCCGCCCTCCACCTCCACCGTCAGCGCGGCTCCTTCCGCCTGTCCCACGCGCGTGTCGCGCACCGCGCGGTCCTCGCCGGGGCGCATGCAGCCCGCCGTCAGCAGCGCCGCCGTCAGGCCCACCGCGCCCAGGGCCCGAAGGCCATGCTGGGAACGCGCGCCCGGGGTGACGGCTCCCCCGCGAAGCCGCGCCGCCTCCCGCGCGCCCACCGCGTCCTCACGCGTCCCGCTCACGTGTCACCTCCCACCGCGTACACCAGCGACAGCCGCCCCATCAACGCTCCGCCCGCCTGCGCCTCCGCCGCCACGCCCCAGCGCTCCGTCACCAGCACGCGCCCCTTCAAGCCGAACGACCCCACCATGCCGCCGCCCCGGCCTCGCACCCCGCCCACCAGCCCGTCCTTGCGGTGGTCGTAGAAGAGCACCGCCTCGCCCCTCAGCGGCCCGCCCCGCCCCAGCCATACGCCGTAGCCGAACGTGTAGAGCAGCTGGCCGTACAGGTTGTCGTCGTCCACGCGCCCCGGGTAGCTGTACGCCTGCGCGGACACCCCCAGGCCGCCCTCCACGAACGCCCCCGCGAAGCGCGGCCCGAAGCGCGCCAGCGCGTAGCGGCCCCTGAGCGCCACCTCCCCGCCGCCCAGCGTGAAGCCCTCCGTCGGGTAGCGGTGGTACGTCGCGAAGCCCTCCACATCCAGCGACGTCCCGTCCCCCAGCCCCAGCATCCGCTCCGGCGCGCCCCACAGCCGGTACGCCGCGCCCGCGCGGATCAGCGTGTTGCCCTCGTCCGGCGCCAGCCGCGCGGACGCCTCCAGCCGCACCGCCGACAGCCGCGCCACCGCGCCCAGCGCGAAGAAGTTCCGGGAGTCCGCCGTCGCGTCGTTCACGTACTGATAGCCCAGGTCGAGCTCCAGCGGCGGCAGCGTGTCCGGCACGCGCCCCGGGTCGAACGCCGGCGACGTCACCGCGTACAGGTTCGCCAGCATCGACAGCGAGAACACCCCCGCCCCCGTCAGCGTCACCGCGTACAGCGGCCCGATGGTCTTGCGCGACGCGCCCGTCAGCGCGATGGGCACCAGCCCCGCGGCGACGAGGCCCAGCCCCGTCGCCTCCGCCGCGAACAGGCCCCTCGCCGTCGCCGCGTCCCCCGCCGTCCACGCCCCCAGCCCGTGCAGGAGCAGCCCCGGCGCCACCGCCACCGCCACCGGCAGCGGCTTGAAGGGTGGCCGCGGCGCGTCCTCCCCCAGGCGCGCCTGGGGCTCCGACACCCGGCCCCCGTCCAGCGCGCCCTGCGGCTCCGCCGGGGCCTCCGGCGCCACCACCGGCCCCGCCTCCGCCGCGGACGCCGTGGGCACCGGCCTGGGGCCCTCCTCCGTCAGCACCCGGGCCATCACCTCCGGCGGCACCACCGCCGCGTCCGAGCCCCGGCGCGACGGCGTGTCCCGGGGGATGTCGCTGCCGCCCAGCTCGGGACCGCTCGCCAGCAGGTCGAACGCGGACCTCCAGCCGCCGTCCTGCGCCCGCGCGGCCCCCGAGGCCAGCAGCCACCCCAGCACCACCACGCAGGTGGCCCGCGCACTCCACACCGGGCGCCCATGCCCCATGGCCGTCGTCTCGCTTCCCAGGAGCGGCCTTCCACCACCCCCACCCCGGACCGAGGCCCGGAACGGCGCAGGTGATAACCCCGCCCCCGGGAAGCGCTGAACGAAGCAGCGTGAAGAAGTGTGAACCGGCGCAACAGTCCGCCTCACGGCCCTCCCCCGCCCACCCTGGAACGTCGCGTCACCGCCGAGGGTGGTTCCGACCCATGGGGAGGCTCGCGGCATCCGGTCAGCACCCGGAGCGAAATCTTCGCATGCCATGCGAGCGCGCCCGGGACTTTCAATGGAAGGAGAGTATGCTGGGCCTTCCCAATCCCGGCCTCGCCTCCCCGCTCGTGGCAGAACCCAGTCTCCAGCCATTCGGCAAGTACGTCCTGGTCTCCAAGCTTGCCGCGGGAGGCATGGCGGTCACCTACCGCGCGCGCATGACGGGCGCGATGGGCGTCACCAAGCCTTGCGTCATCAAGCAGATCCTCCCGCACTTCGTGGACGACCACGACTTCGTGGAGATGTTCATCAGCGAGGCGCGCCTCGTGGCGGGCCTGACGCACGGGAACATCGCGCAGATCTTCGACTTCGGTGAGGTGGACGGGCAGTACTTCATCGCCATGGAGCTGGTGCACGGCCAGCCCCTGTCGAAGGTGCTGCGCCGCGCCTCGCGCGCGGGCATCGGGTTCTTCCCCCAGCCGCTGGCGCTGCACATCGTCAGCAAGCTGTGCGAGGGCCTGGACTACGCGCACCGCCACGTGGGCGAGGATGGCCAGCTGCTGGGCCTGGTCCACCGCGACGTGTCCCCGGACAACGTCCTCATCTCCTACGAGGGCGAGGTCAAGGTCATCGACTTCGGCATCGCCAAGGCCACGAGCGCGGTGGAGGCCAAGACGTCTCCGGGCACGCTCAAGGGCAAGTACCCGTACTTCTCCGCGGAGCAGGCGCAGGGGCGGCAGGACCTGGACGCGCGCACGGACGTGTACGCGGCGGGCGTCGTCCTCTACGAGATGCTCTGCGGCCGGCGCCCCTTCGAGGGCGAGTTCGTCACCGTGCTGCCCCGCATCATCACCGGCGACTGCCTGCCCCCGTCCGCCATCAACCCGGCCATCGGCGAGGACCTGGAGAGCATCGTCGCGCACGCGATGGCGGTGGACCGCGACGCGCGCTACCAGACGGCGAAGGACCTGAGCGAGTCCGCGGTGGAGCTGCTCTACCGGGACACGCCCCGCTTCACGCCCGCGATGCTCAGCCAGCTCATGACGTACCTCTTCGCGGAGGAGCTGGCCGCCGAGGGACGCAAGGTGGAGCTGGCGCCCGGCTTCAAGGAGCAGCTGGCCGCGTGGCAGACGCCGGGCTCGGAGCCCTCGCAGGGCCGCGCGCGGCTGCCGTCCAGCAACGGCCGGCCGTCCAGCAACGGCCGGCCCTCCAGCCCCGGCGTGCGCCCCTCCAGCCCCGGCGTGCGCGTCACCGGCAGCACGCCCGCCCTGCGGCCCTCGACCGACGGCGCCCCGCGCCGCTCGTCCACCCAGGCCACCGCCGTGCGTCGCAACACCAGCACCGGCGCGCGCCGCGTGACGACGGGGGGCCCCCGGGAGACGACCGGCGCCGGCCGCCGCCCCCTGCCGCCCGAGCTCCCGCCCGAGCCGGACACCGACGGCGGCATCGAGCCCACCGCGATGCCCCCGGCGCTGCCCACGCTGGCCGCGCCGCATGACACCCCGGTGGAGACGGCCATCGCGCCGGAGCCGCCGGAGCCCGTGGAGAGGGAGGCCCCCCGGGTCCGCACCACCGCGGACGACGCGCGCGACAAGCTGGCCGCCGAGGCCGCCGAGCACGAGCGCAAGCGCGTGAAGCAGGTGCGCCAGCTGAGCATCGCCGTGTTCGGCGTCACCGCCGTGCTCGCCGTCCTGGGGCTGCTGCTCCACTTCATGTCCCCACCGGAGGTCCCCGAGGGCACCGGCGAGCCCGTCGTCCTGTGGCTCACCTCCAAGCCGGAAGGGGCCTCCATCGTCGTCAACGGCCGGCCGGTGGGGACCACCCCCAGCCGCGTCATCGGCGCGGATCAACGGACGCCCCACACCATCGTCATCACCCGGCCGGGCTACCGCGCCTGGACCCGGCGCTTCACCCCCAACCAGCAGGAGGTCCACCTCAAGGCGGAGCTGGAGGTGGCGCCCGGCACCACGCAGATGGCGTCGGAGATCCCCACCGCCACCGCGCTCGACGCGGGCGCCCCGTCCCAGGACGCGGGCACCGCCGGCGCGGTCGCCGCCGCGGGTGGCCCCGCCGAGGACGCGGGCACCGCCCCGGAGGCGGACGGCGGCCTGGCCTCCGCCGGGACCGCGACGGGCGAGGACGCGCTGGCCAACGACCCGGACCGAGAGATGCGGCGCGTGGACTACCCCACCCGCCTGCTGGTGCTGCGGCCCATGTACAACGCGCTGCCGCTGCTGGAGTACCCGACGGCCACCATCGACGTGTCGCCCTCGGTGGCCTACTCCGTGTGGACCGAGGGCAGCGCGGCGTTCGCGAGCGGCGACGGCACCGCGTCCGGCACGCTCGTCTACTACGCGGAGGGCGACGTGCCCGCGGACAGCGCCGTGGGCTTCGTCAGCGGCGCGCCTCGCACCCTCAAGGGCGCGAAGAAGCTCCACTTCTTCGCGCTGGATGACACCGGCCCCGAGGACAACCGCGGCGCCGTGCGCGTGCACCTGCGGCAGTCCGCGTACGTCCCGCCCCGCTCGGTGCTGTTCGAGGCGGACAAGAACGCCGTGCAGGTGAAGCCCCAGCACCAGATGCTGCTGCGCGGCCTCAACCCCAAGTCCACCTACGCCTTCACCGTGCGCGACGACTTCGCGGAGGTGCGCTCCGGCGCCAATGGCCGCGTGCACACCGTGCTGTGCGTGGAGAAGGGCCCCAAGGCCGAGTCCGTGCGCAGCACGCACCGCCTCTTCGAGACGGGCAAGCGCTACCAGGTGTCCGGCGTGCAGGACCTGCGCTGCGTCTTCCCCGACCTGCAACTGGGGGACAACCAGGGCGCGCTCGATTTCGACATCGTCGACGTGACGAACATGTCCCGCAAGGAGCGCGCGGAGGCGCTGCGCGGCGCCCGGAGCTCCGAGCGGTAACGGCCGGGCAGCCGGGCCCCCGCCCGGCGAGGACGGCCGGCAGGCGAGCCGTGGCTCCACTCCCGGTCTCGCCCTGACGCGCTGCTCCCGCGCCCCCGGCCCGTGGCTACCCTCACGGACATCCACTTCTTCTCCACAGGAGTCCGCCCATGATGCCCGTCCTGTCCTCGGCCGGCCTGGTCCTGCACGACCTGGGGCTCGCCGCCGGCTTCGGTGGTTCGCTCTTCGGCAAGGTGGCGCTCAACCCCGCGGTGAAGGTGCTTGGCTCCCAGACCGAGCGCGGACAGGTGGTGAACGCCGCCTGGAACGGCTTCAACATCGTCAACGCCGCGTCCGTCGGCCTGGCGGCCCTCACCTGGCTGGTGGGCCGCTCGCGGCTGACGGGCCGGGAGCTCGACCGCACCACGCGCGGGCTGGTCCTCGCGAAGGACGTGCTGCTCGGCGCCACCGTGGCGCTGGGCGCGGCCAACATCGTCGGCGGGGCCCTCCTGGCGAAGCAGGCCCCCGGGGGCGCCGTGCCCGTGGAGACAGGCCTGACGCCCACCGCGCGCACGCCGGAGAAGGCCGCGCGGACGATGCGGGCGCTGGACGTGGGCGGCATCGCGAACATCGCCGCCATGGCGGGCGTCATCGGCGTCACCGCCCTCCTGAACATGCGCGCGGGGGCGTCCTCGCGCTGGTCACTCCTCTCCAGGTTCCTTCCGTAAGGGCTCACGGGGGCCGCCACGCTTCGCTTCCGCGGCCCGGCTCGACAAGGATGGGAAGGGCACGTGGGCGCGGAGCCGGGAAACGGCACCGGGCCCACGGGTCTTTCCGTCCCGGGGCCCGGCGAGTGACGGCCTGGTGCTTCAGGGCGCCGCGCGCGGCGCGGGACCTCAGATGTCCAGGTTCTGCACGTCCAGCGCGTTGCGCTCGATGAACTCGCGGCGGGGCTCCACCGCCTCGCCCATGAGCAGGGAGAAGATCTCGTCGCTCTCCACCATGTCCTCCACCCGCACCTGGAGCAGCGTGCGGCGGCTGGGGTCCATGGTCGTCTCCCAGAGCTGCTCCGGGTTCATCTCGCCCAGCCCCTTGTAGCGCTGCAGGCCCAGGCCCTTCTGCGCGTCCTTGCGGACGGCGGCCAGCACCTCCTGCACGGAGAACGCCGTGACCTCGCCCGCGTCCACCTGGACGCGGTAGGGCGCCTTGCCCAGCGAGTGGAACGCCTCGCGCAGGGCGACGAGCTCCAGGTACTCCGGCGAGGACAGGTAGGCCTGGTCGAAGACGGACTCGCGCATGGAGCCGTTCACGTCCGTCGTCACCACCAGCCGCTGGGACTCCTGCTGCTCCGCGTCCTGCTCCAGGCGCGTGGACAGCCGGCCCACCACCTCCGGCATGCGCCGCTGGCAGTACTCGCGCATGGACGCGAGCTCCGCCTCCACCGCCGCCCCGTCCGCGAGCAGCTCCGCGCGGAGGTTTGTGGCCTGCGCCAGCGCGTCCACGATGCGCGCGTCGCGGCGCTTGGCCTGCTTCTCCAGGCGCTCCTCGTAGGTGATGACCTTCTCCAGCAGCGCCTTGAGCTCCGCGCCGCCCAGCTCGCCCGTGGGCGTCTTCACCCGGCAGTGCTCCGCGGCGATGCGCAGCAGGTACTCGTTCAGCGCGCGCTCGTCCTTGACGTAGGTGTCCTTCTTGTTGCGCGTGACCTTGTAGAGCGGCGGCTGCGCGATGTAGACGAAGCCCCGGTCGATGAGCTCGCGCATCTGCCGGTAGAAGAACGTGAGCAGCAGCGTGCGGATGTGGCTGCCGTCCACGTCCGCGTCCGTCATCAGGATGATGCGGTGGTAGCGCGCCTTCTCCGGGTCGTAGTCCTCCGCCCCGATGCCCGTGCCCAGCGCGGTGATGAGCGTGACGATCTCCGCGCTGGTCAGCATCTTCTCGAAGCGCGCCTTCTCCACGTTCAGGATCTTTCCGCGCAGCGGGAGGATGGCCTGGTTGCGCCGGTCCCGGCCCTGCTTCGCGGAGCCACCCGCGGAGTCACCCTCCACGATGTAGAGCTCGCTCTCGTGCGGGTCGCGGCTCTGACAGTCCGCGAGCTTTCCGGGCAGGCCGCCGCCGTCCAGCACGCCCTTGCGGCGCACCGTCTCACGCGCCTTGCGCGCGGCGAGGCGGGCGCGGCACGCGTCGCCAATCTTCGCCACGACCTTCTTGGCGAGCGGCGGGTTCTCCTCGAGGAAGGTGGCGAGCTGGTCGTTCACCATCTGCTCGACCAGGCCCTTCACCTCGCTGTTGCCCAGCTTCGTCTTCGTCTGGCCCTCGAACTGGGGGTTGGAGAGCTTCACGGAGATGACCGCGGACAGGCCCTCACGCGCGTCCTCGCCCGCGGGCGTCTCCTTCAGGTCCTTCCAGAGCCCGCCCCGCTCCGCGTAGCTGTTGAGCGTGCGCGTGAGCGCGGCCTTGAAGCCGGACAGGTGGCTGCCACCCTCGTGGGTGTTGATGTTGTTGGCGAAGGTGAAGATGCGCTCGTCGTAGCCATCGTTCCACTGCATGGCGATCTCCAGCGACACGCCCTCGCGCTCCGACTTGATGTAGACGGGCTTGTCGTGCAGCGCCTCCTTCGCCTTGTTGAGGTACTCCACGAAGGAGGAGATGCCGCCGTCGAACTTGAAGTCGTGCTCCTTCTGGGTGCGCTCGTCGCGGATGGTGATGCGCAGCCCCGCGTTGAGGAACGCGAGCTCGCGCAGGCGCTGGCTGAGCGTCTCGAAGTTGAAGTCCACCGTCTCCATGACCGTGGGGTCCGGCTTGAAGTGGATCAACGTGCCGCGCTTGTCCGTGGTGCCCGTCTCCTGCGGGGGGCCGTTGGACACGCCGCGCGCGTAGGCCTGCTCGTAGACCTTGCCGTCGCGCTGGACGCGGACCTTGAACCACTCCGACAGGAAGTTCACGCAGGTGACGCCCACGCCGTGCAGGCCGCCGGACACCTTGTACGCGCCGTTGCCGAACTTGCTGCCGGCGTGCAGCTCCGTGAGCACGACCTCCAGCGTGTCCTTGCCCTTGAACTTGGGGTCGGGGTGCGGGCCCACGGGGATGCCGCGGCCGTTGTCCTGGACGCTGAGCGAGCCATCCACGTGGATGACCACGTCGATGTCCGTGCAGTGGCCGGCGAGGGCCTCGTCCACGGAGTTGTCGACGACCTCGTACACGAGCTTGTGGAGCCCGTAGGTCATCGTGTCGCCGATGTACATGCCGGGGCGCTTGCGGACGGCCTCCAGCCCTTCGAGCTTGGTGATGGCGTCCGTCCCATAATCGGCGGGCGGCGCGGCCGGCGCGACACCGGTAGCGGGGGTCTTTTCCATGTGAAGCGTGTCCTTGGGAAAGGCTGCCGTTGCGACAGGGCTCAAGCCCGTTGTGCCTACCACCACCGGGCATCCCGGACAAGCTCCGGGAGCCCACGCAAGGCTGCGGAAAGATTCATGAATCAGGCATCGAAACGCGAGGGCGGGAGGCGGTCCTCCAGCGCCGCGATCAGCTCTTCATAAACAGCCCTGCGGGCGAAAAGATGTCGCGTGACGAGCACCCTTCCCTCCTCCTTGAGGAACAGGCCCAGCACGCTCCCCTTGCGGCCGACCTGGCGCACGGAATCAATCTGCCCCCAGTGCAGCTCCAGCGGCTGGCCGCTGAAGGGGCGGGCCACCCGCACGCCCGCGGCGTCCAGGGTGACGCCCCACCCCGCGCGGGGGCGCAGGCGGTGGATGGAGACGAGGAAGGCCAGCATCAGGCCCGCGCTGAGGCCGGCGCGCGCCATGGCGACCAGCCCCCCTCCGCCCCGGTAGTCCGCCAGGGCCCAGGCGGTGAGGACCGCCAGGAGGCACGCGCCCACGATGAGGGCGATTCGGGTGGGACGTGGATCGAACGAGAAGAAGCGCGGGGTCATGGTGGCGGGCGGAAAGGGAGTGAAACCTAACCCCCTGGCGCACGGTGTGCGCGTCCTTTCCTCCGGGGCTGTTCTTTGCCCGTCGTCCCCGTGCCTAGGCTGGCGGCCCGCATGACGGACGCCGAGCTCACCCAGCGACTGCGCACCAACCTCATCGCCTTCAAGCGGCTGCAGGCCGAGCGCGGCCCGCTGCGCCACCTGCGGCTGCCCGGCGTGGACGCGTTCGCGCTCCCCCGCTACCAGGACGCGCACTTCCAGCAGGTCCTCTTCACGGACGCGGACGCGCTGGCCCGGGCGCTGCCCGCCGTCGCGGACTTCTACCGGGGGCACGGGCTGCCGCGCTGGCGCGTCACCCTGACGCCGGGGCAGCGGGACGCGGCGCGGGTGCTGGGCGCCGCGGGCTACCGGCCGGACTTCACCGTGGTGGCCATGGGGGCCTGGCTGGAGGAGCTGCCGGACGCGGCGCCCGGCGTGCCGGTGGAGCCCGTGGAGGACCTGAACGACCTGGTGGAGCTCAACGTCCAGACCTACGGCGCCGAGTGGCGGGACATCCTCTCCGTGTGGCAGCGGCCGCCCCGCCTGCCGGTGCACACCGTGGTGGCGCGCGAGCACGGCCGGGCGCTGTCCTGCGGGCTGGCGGTGGACGTGGCGGACACGGCGGGCGTGTACCTGGTGGCCACCCACCCGGAGGCCCGGGGGCTGGGGCTCGCGTCCGCGGTGATGCGGGGCATCATCGCCGAGGCGCGCAAGCGCGGGTGCGCCGCGACGGTGCTCCAGTCCACCCCGGCGGGCCTCCGCGTGTACCGGCACCTGGGCTACCGCGACATCGGCGCCTGGGAGCACTGGGTGCCGCCGGCGCGCTGAGGGGAGCGCGGCCCCCAGGCCCTCAGCGCAGCGCCTCCAGCTCCTCCAGCGTCTCCAGCACGCGCTGGGGCTCCTCCAGGCCGTGGAGCCGGTCCGCCAGCCCCCGCCCCGCGAGCCGCGCCACGTGCGCCAGCCGCATCAGCCGCGCGCGGCCCACGTGGCCGTCCACCAGCGCCACCACCAGCCGCAGGGGCAGGCCGTCCGGCGTGTCCACCTTCAGGGGCCGGGCCAGCGTCACCAGCGCCGCCGCCGGGGCCGCGCCGGCCACGAACGCGTGCGGCACCGCCACGCCGCTGCCCACCTGGGACGGGACCTCGTCCTCCCGCTTGCGCAGCCCCTCCGCGAGCGCCGCCGCGTCCGCGCCGGGCAGCGCCGCCGCCAGCCGGCCGGCCGCCACGTCCAGCGCGTCGTCATAGTCCCCGCAGGAGAGCTGCACCACCACCCGCTCCGCGCTCAGGAGCGGCCCCAGCGGGGGCACGGGCTCGTCGCCGCGCACCTCGCGCAGGGGGAACTCCGCGTCCAGGAAGGCCCGCACGCGCGCCAGCTGCGCGCCGGTGAGCTTGCGCCGCGCGATGTCCAGCATCAGCGTCCCCGCCGCGGGCACGTCCTCCAGGTAGCCCGCGACATAGGGGCTCACCCGGTTGGCCACGTCCATCAGCAGCCCCGGGGGCACGTCCAGCTCCCGGGCGATGGCCGTCAGCCGCTCCTGCGTGGGCGGCGCGTCCACGCCGTTCTCCACGCGGCTCAGGTACGCGCTCGACACGCCGATGCGCCGGGCCAGGTCGCGCAGGGACAGCCCCGCGTCCACCCGCAGCAGGCGCAGTGTGGCTCCCAGGTGCATGGCGGTCAGCTCCGCGCGCCGAGCGGCTGCGCCGACGGGTGGGGCGCTTCCGTCGCCGGGCCCTGCTCCGGGGTCCGGGCCGGCACCGTCGCCGCCTTCGATTGGCGCACGAGGAGCAGCGAGGCGGGCGCGTCGCGAACGATTCGCTCGCGCTGCACGCCAAACAGCCGGTCTTCCAGGCCCCATTCGCTCCCCAGGCCCACCACCACGAGGTCGTAACCCGCCTTCGCCTCCTCCAGCGCGGCCTCCTCCGGCGACGCGTGGCGCACCACCTTGAGCTTCACGGCGGCGCCCTCGTCCGCGGGGAACAGCTCCTCCACCTGCGCCCGGCCCGCGCCCGCGCCCTCGGGCGACGTCACGTGCAGCACCGTCACCTCCGCGCCGGCCTGCTTCACCAGCCGCCGCGCCAGCCCCAGCGCCGCCCGGTCATGCTGGCTGCCCACGAAGGGCACCAGCACCCGGCGCACCTGCGCCAGGCCCCGGTCCACCAGCACCGCCACCGTGCCGCCCGCCTCCTGCATCACCTCGCGCACCGTGCCGCCCAGCACCGTCTGGCTGAAGAGCGGCTTGTGCCACCCCAGCAGCACCAGGTCCGCGCGCTTGGCCTGCGCCGTGCGGCAGATGTCCCGCGCGGGCTCGGAGGACACGAACGACAGCGTGCGCACCGGCAGCCCCAGCTTCTCCGCGCGGCCCACCAGGGGCGCCAGCGCGCCGCCGGGCGCGGCCGTGGGCTCCAGCGCCTCCTCCGCGCGGGCCTTGAGCGCGCGGTCCGGCGACAGCAGGTGCAGCGCGTAGAGGTTCGCCTCGTTGCGCTCGCCCGCCAGCGCGCGCGACAGCACCGCCATGCCCGGGCCGGCCTGCCCGTGCGACACGCACAGGAGCACCGTGTACGCGGACGGGGCCAGCGACGGCTCCGGCGCCTGCACCAGCTTCTCGCGCGCCAGCTCCTCCGGCGAGTACAGCAGGCGCAGCAGCGGCGTGGTCATGAAGGTCGTGACCAGCGCCATGATGACCATCATCGTGAAGAGCGTGGGCGAGATGACGCCCAGGTCCAGGCCCAGGTTGAGCACGATGAGCTCCATCAGGCCGCGCGTGTTCATCAGGACGCCCACGGCCCCCGCCTCCCGCCACCGCAGGCCGGTGAGGCGCGCGGCCACCGCGCTGCCGCCGAACTTGCCCAGGCACGCCAGGGCGATGATGGCGCCGCACGTGAGCCACGCCTCCGGCGTGTCCAGCAGGCCCAACTGCGTGCGCAGGCCGCTGAAGGCGAAGAACACGGGCAGCAGCAGCACGACGGCCACGTCCTCCAGCTTCTCCGCCAGCGCCGCCGCCAGCCCGCCCTCCTTGGGGATCACCGCGCCGAACATGAAGGCGCCGAAGAGCGAGTGGATGCCGATGGACTCGGTGGTCCACGCGGAGGCGAGCAGGAGGATCATCGTCATGGCCACCACGTTCTGGGTGAGCCCCTCGCGGTTGGCCACGCGCGCGCCCAGCCGGGCGAGGAACGGCTTCACCAGCAGCAGCATGAAGCCGATGTAGAGCAGCGCGAACACCGTGGTGAGCGCCGCGTGCGCCAGGTCCGACGCGCGCACCAGCGACACCACGAACGCCAGGATGCACCACGCCGTCACGTCGTCCACCGCCGCGCACGCGATGGCGATGGCGCCCAGCCTCGACTGCATCAGCCCGCGCTCCGTGAGGATGCGCGCCAGCACCGGGAAGGCCGTGATGCTCATGGACACGCCCATGAACAGCACGAACGAGGAGAACGGCACGTCCGGGCTGGACAGCGACTTGTAGAGCCACAGCGCGCCCGCCACCGCGCCCAGGGCGAACGGGGTGATGATGCTGGAGTGGCTGATGGCCACCGACGCGTGGCCCCGCCCCTTGAGCAGCTTGGGGTCCAGCTCCAGGCCAATCAGGAACATGAAGAGCACCAGGCCGACCTCGGCCAGCATCTTCAGGAACGGCATGGAGTCCGGAGGGAACAGCCAGCGCATGGCGTCCGGCGCCAGCCAGCCCAGGAGCGACGGGCCCAGCGCGATGCCCGCCACCACCTCCGCGATGACCAGGGGCTGCCCCAGCCAGCGTGCGCCCCGGCCGATCAGCCGGGACACTGCGATGATGACGATGAGCTGGACCAGGAGCTGGGCGAGCATGTGGGGATTCATCGGACAGGCCTCGCTTGAAAGTGTTAAGGACGCACTTATCAGCGGCCTGCGCGCAGCGTCAACACGGACGCGCCAGGCCGCCTGCGAGGGAGGACACACACTCCAGGTGACCCCGAGTGACTCCGGGTCTCAGGGGGCCTCGGGGGCCTTGTTGGCCGCCACGGCCTTGAGGAGCGTCTCCACGTCCACCGGCTTTCGCAGGTAGCCGCAGGCGCCCATCTCCTCCGCGACCTGGCGCGCGTTGGCGGAGGCGGAGAAGACGAGCACGGGGATGTCCCGCCACGCCTCCACCTGGCGCATCTGCCGGCCGAAGGTGGCGCCGTCCATCACCGGCATCATCATGTCCAGCAGGACCAGGGCCGGCTGCACCGGCTCCCGGCGGAGCACCTCCAGCGCCTGGAGGCCGTTGCCGGCGCCGAACACGGTGTAGCCCGCGTCGCGCAGGACCTCCTCCAGCGCCTCCCGCAGGTCCGTGTCGTCATCCACCACCAGCACCGGCCGGCTCACTCGCGCGCCTCCCTCTCCAGCGGCAGCTCCAGCGTGAAGCGCGCGCCCTCGCCCGCGGTGGGCTCCGCCCAGGCCCGTCCGCCGTGCGCCTCCGCGGCGCGGCGGGCGAGGTAGAGCCCCAGGCCCAGGCCGCCATACGAGTGCGAGCTGACCGCGCGGCCGAAGCGCTCGAAGATGCGCTCCACCTGGTCCACGGGCACGCCGATGCCCCGGTCGCGCACCTGGATGCGCGCGAAGCTCCCTTCCCGCCCCACGTCCACCTCCACCGGCCGGCCCGGACCGAACTTGAGCGCGTTGGAGATCAACGCCGCCACCGCCTGGTCCACCCGGAGCCGGTCCCACGTCCCCCAGAGCCCGCGGCGGGGGGACTGGCGCAGCTCGCACCCGGCCGCGCGGGCCTCCGCCTGGTAGCGCTCCAGCACCTCCGCGACCAGCTCCTCCAGGTCGAAGTGCTCGGGCATCAGGGACAGCTCGCCGCTGGACAGCTGCGACACGTCCAGCAGGCCCTCCACCAGCGTGCCCAGCCGGCGCACCTGGCGCACGCTGCGCTCCAGCCGCGTCACCACGTCCGGCTCCAGCTTGTGCGCCTCCGAGCGCTGCAGGAGCGTGCCCAGCTGGAGCCGCAGCGTGGTGAGCGGGGTGCGCAGCTCGTGCGCGGCCACGGTGAGGAACTCGTCGCGCAGGCGGACCGCTTCACGGGCCTCCTGGAAGAGCCGCGCGTTCTCCAGCACCAGCCCCGTCCTGCGCGCCAGCTCCTGCGCCAGCGCCAGGTCCACCGGCGCGAGCACGCGCTCGCCCAGCGTGCCCATGGACAGCACGCCCAGCCGGCCCTCGTTGCCGGGCAGGGGCACGTTCACCACGGAGCGCAGCCCCAGCCCCTCGATGGCGCGCTGGTGCGCCGCGTCCTTCGTGATGAGCACCGGGCGCTGGCGCACGTCCGGAATGAACTCCGGCTGGCCGGTGCGCAGCACGTGCGCGGGACCCGCGGCGGCCTGGGGGTCCAGCGGGAAGCGCTGGTCCAGCGTCCACGCGAGGGCGCGCCGCTCCGCGTCCGGGTGCGCCAGCGCCACCAGCCGCAGGCCGCCCTGGTCCGGGTCCTGGAGGAAGAAGGCGCACCAGTCCGCCACCCGGGGCACCATCAGTTGCACCAGCTGGTCCAACCGCGCCGCCTGCTCCAGGGACGCCGTGAGCAGCTCGCTGGCCCTGGCCAGGATGTCGCGGTCCAGCTCCGCCCGCGCGCGCTCGCGCCGCACGCGCGTCTCCTCCAGCTCGCGCGCCACCGCCGGCCCCAGCCGGGCCAGCCGGTCCTTGGAGAAGCAATCGCGCGCGCCCGCCTTCATCAGCGTGACGGCCTGCTCCTCGCTCAGCTGGCTGGACAGCACGATGAGGGGCACGTCCCACCCCCGGGCGTGCAGCAGCGCCAGCACGTCCAGCGCGTTGAAGCGCGGCAGCCGGTAGTCGCACAGCACCAGGTCCCACGGCTCGGAGGCCAGCGCGTCGCGCAGCGCCTCCAGCGTCTCCACGCGCCGGGCCGTGGGGAGGTAGCCCGACTGCTCCAGCTCCGCCGTCACCAGCGCCGCGTCGTTGACGCTGTCCTCCACCAGCAACAGCCGGAAGGGCGTCATGCCCGGGCCACGCCGGTCAGCTCCGGGGGCTGAGCATGCCCCACCGGCCGGGAGCCTCGTGCTGCATCCATTTGCGTGACTCCTCCCGTGGGGTGTGGGCCTCTTTCAGCACATGCTAGTGGCCCTGCCTGTCACGCCAGCGGGAGAAATGGCGGACGTTCAGCACCGAGCGGTGGCTGGTGAACGTCCCGCGTCCGGACCCCGCGCGCACGCGGGGGTATTCATGGATTACCAGGAGACGTCGTACTCGCTGTCCAGCAGGGACAGCTGCCGCCCGTGCACCTGGATGTCCTGCGCGCCCACCGCCTCCAGGGCGGCCTGGAGCACGCCCTCGTGGTACGGCACGGGCATGAAGTCCCGGCGCATCACGAAGCGGGCGCTGTGGTCGCCCGTCCAGAGCACGCTGCGCTCGCCGTAGGACACCGCGGCGCGGTAGCCCTCGGCCATGTGCTGGAGCATCCGCCGGGGGTTGCCGGCGGCGGACTGCATCAGCTCCCGGCCGAACATGGAGGACAGGAAGTCCACCGTGGCCTGCGTCCCGATGTACCGCAGCGCCTGCTCCCAGTCGCCCAGTTGGGGGCGCAGGAGCCGCGTCGCCTCGGCGGCCATCGGGAGGAAGTGCGTCACCGGGTACAGGTCCGCGGGGTTCAGGTCCTTGAGCCCGGACGCCGCCAGGCACCTCGCGCCGGACGCCTCGCCCTGGAGAAAGCCCACCACCCCGGCCACGCCCAGGAAGAACATCCCCCGCGCGCCATCCTCCGCTGTCGCGGCCAGGCACCGCTCCGCCAGGTGCCACTCCGCGCCCTCCGCCACCCCGACCGCCGCCGCCTTCGACGAACCTTCCACGGGTCCGCGATCCATACCGACACTCCTGCTTCAAGCGCTGGAATCAGGCCCCCCCGTTGCCCAGGTCCCATCCTCCAGCGCGGCCCTTCCCCCTCACAGGTGCCGGGGCCCACGCCCCGCCCACACCGTGCAGCTAAATCACATAATTCCAGCGAAGCGGCAAGAAAAACATGGAATCCAGGAAGTACCTGTCATTATCTTCCAGCTTATCCAATTCTAATGGGGGCACGGACGGCTTCTCTTGAGCCCTGAGAAGGGATGAGGGCCGCGCCCCACACTCCGAGTCCTACTCGGAGAGGATGGCCTGGGCGGCGGAGACGGCCGTCCCGGGGGCGGCGGGGCGGTGACCGGCGGCGCGCAGGGCGCGCTCGATGGCGCCCACGGTGACGAGCACGTCGCCGGCGCTGACGCGGTTCATGTGGCCCACGCGGAAGTAGCGCGTCTTGATCTCGGGGTGGAGGCCGCCGGCGATGGCCACCCCCTGGGCCTTCACGCGGCCCACGAGCGTCGCGTCCACGCCGTCCGGGTAGTACACGGCGCTCAGGGTGTTGGCGGCCACGGCCTCCGATGCGGGGACGAGGCGCAGGCCCAGCGCGCCCCAGGCGGCGCGGAAGGCGCGGGCCATGCGGCGGTGGCGCTCGAAGCGGGCCTCCATGCCCTCCGCGAGGATCTGCCCCAGGCTCACGTCCAGCGCGCACACCAGGGGCGTGGGCGGGGTGGCGAAGTAGGCGGGCTTGCCGGCCTCGTAGGCCTCCATCACCGGCAGCCACTCCGCCCAGTCCGAGTACACGCTGGCGACGGGCGCCTTGCGGGCCCTCCACGCGGCGAGCGCGCGGGGGCTCACGGTGAGGAGCGCGAGGCCCGGGGGCACGCCCACCGCCTTCTGGCTGGCGGTGAGGTACACGTCCGCGCCCCACGCGTCCTGGTGGAAGGCCTCGCCGGCGGTGGCGCACACGCCGTCCACCACGGAGAGGACGCCGTGCTGGCGCGCGGCCTTCACCAGCGGCTCCACGGGCGCGAGCACCGCGGTGGAGGTGTCCACGTGGGTGGCGGTCATCAGCTTGAAGCCGCCGCGCTGGAGCTCCGCCTCCACCTGGGCCACGTCCGGGGCGCTGCCCACGGCGCCCGCGCGCACGTGCGTCACCTTCGCGCCGTGCCGCTCCAGGATGTGGGCCATGCGGTCGCTGAAGTAGCCGGTGTTCACCACCAGCGCGCGGTCGCCGGGCTCGACGACGTTCGCCACGGCGAGCTCCATGGCCAGCGTGCCGCTGCCGGAGACGACGAAGGGCTGCGAGCCGGGGGCGAGCGACACCTCGCGCAGGCGCTTCAGGGCCCGGCCGAAGGTGGCGATGAAGCCCGCGTCCAGGTGCCCGGGCACCGGCCCGGACATCGCCTGCAGCACCTCCGCGTCCACGTCCACCGGCCCGGGAATCATCAACAGGTCTCTCACGGCGCCATACCCTCCTGAAGGCCCCCTCCGGATGAGACGGCGGAGGGCGGTCCCCCACTGTGAGCAGCGCGTGCCGGGTTGTCCACGCTGGAAAACGAAGACGCCGGAGCCCCGTGCAGTGGGGGACTCCGGCGTCCGGGACTCCAGGAGGCGAGGCCGCGGCCTAGCGGTACGTCGCGGTCACGCTGTCCGCGCGGGACACCTGACCGGCGGTGAACGAGTTCATGCAGCTGTCGTCCGTGTAGTCCATGAAGTTGTAGATGGGGTCCACGCCGCCGCCCGAGCAGGTGTCGCGGCCCACCGGGCAGCCGTACGCGGGCGAGGCCTCCGGCGGCGTGTCGCTGACGGAGTCACCCGAGCCGGAGCAGCCGCCCTGGAACGTGTGGTACAGGCCCAGCCAGTGGCCGACCTCGTGCGTGCCCGTGTCGCCCAGGTTGTAGGGGGACGCCGTGCCGCCGGGGACGCTGCTGAAGAGGATGACCACGCCGTCCATCTTCGGCTGGCTGGTGTAGCTGGAGGGGAAGGTCGCCCAGCCCAGCAGGCCGCCGCTGAGGTTCGCGGTGTAGAGGTTCAGCGACTCCTTGCCACCCTTGCGCAGGGAGTTCTTCATGTTCTTCTCGTTGGTGCTGCCCTGCGCCAGGTTGAACCACGACGCGTTGGTCGTGCGGTCCGTGCCAGCCAGGGTGAACTTGAACGGGGTGTTGGCGTACGCCGCGTTCAGCACGTTCATCTGCGCGGTGATCTGCGAGTCCGGAACGTCGCCGTTGGCCACGCCCGTCCCCTTGCGGATGACGTGGACGTAGACCGGCACGTTCACCGAGCCCACCGCGCGCTTCGCCTGCACGCGGCCGGCGATCGCCGCTTCAATCTCCAGCTTCTCGTCGGCGGACGGCTCCACGGTCGCGCAGCCACGGTGCGGAATGGCCTCCGCGTGGGTGGTCTCCTCCGCGGGAGCTGGAGTCGGCTCCTCGGAGGTCGGGGCGTTGTTACAGCCCGCCAGGGACATCAGGGTGCCAACGACCACCGCGATACGGCCACCACGCTGCGCGACGTGACGAAGCATTTTCCCAACTCCTCGGAAAGTGGGGAGGCGGAAATACACGGAACAACCCGCTCAAGTCAATGGGCGCTGGAAACCTGAATTCACTCCAAAAACCGATGAAGGCAAACCAGGCGTCGCGGGCGGAGGTGCGGCCTGTCTGTGTTTCATTTCAAAGAAGAAAGACGCCGGAGCCCCCTGAACGGGGACCCCGGCGGCGGAAGACCGGCCACGGCCCGGCGCGCGCCTCTTCCCGGACGCCCTGGAAGGCTCAGGGGGCGGGGGGCGCGGCGTCGGGCTTCGCGGGGGTGCCGGCGTCGTCGGGCGTGAGCTGGGTGGGCGCCGTCTGGGGAGCGCCCACCTGCTCCAGGGACTCGCGGTTGCTCAGGGAGAAGCGCACCAGGGCGCGGAGGATGCGGTTGCGCTTCACGTTGCCCAGCACCTCGCGCAGGTCGTCGTAGACGGTGGGGTCGTTGACGAGCGCGCCCAGGGTGCCGTCGCCCCGGGCCACGGTGGCGGTGATTTGCTTGATGTCCGCGGCGGCGCTGCCCAGGTCCGCGAACATGCCCTTCGCGTCGCCGTAGACGAGCTGGTGCACGGCGCCGTTGGGGCTCTTCTTCGCGTCCTCCAGCAGGCCCGCGAGCTGGCCGGCCGCCTCGCCCAGCTCGCGCATGGCCACCGCGCCGTCCTGGCCGTAGATGAGCGCGTGCGCGGTGCCGTCGCCGCGGCGGACCTCCCCCAGGAGGGCCTCCACGTGGCCCAGGGCCCCGTCCAGGCGCTTCGCGGCGCCGGACGCGTTGGAGAGCAGCGTGCTCACCTCCTGGCCCATGCGCGGGTCGTAGATGAGGGCGTGCAGGGCGCCGTTGCCCTTCTCCACCTCCTCGATGATGTTGCGCAGCGAGGCGACGCTCCGGGCCAGGTCCTTCGACAGGTCCGGGTTCGCGTAGGTCTTCACGGCGTCCTTGAGGGACTCGCTGATCTCGACGGAGTTCTCCATCACCCGGCTGGCGCTGGACATCAGCTTGGACAGGTCCCCGCCGGTGGCGGACTTCACGACGCCGCCGGGCTCGATGGGCGGCTGGTCCGCGCTGCCCAGGGAGATGTCCACCGCCTTGTCGCCCAGCACGCCCATGCTGGTGAGGCGGGCCACGGAGTCCGCGCGGACGCGGCCCGCGTAGACGCCGGCCACCTGGAACTCCACCTGCAAGCGGCTGTCCGAGAGGTCCTCGGAGAAGGACACGCTGTTCACGCGGCCCACCTTCAGGCCGCCAATCCACACGGGGGACTGGTCGCTCAGGCCGTCCACGCTCTGGAAGTAGGCGCGGAAGATGACCTGGCGCTGGAAGAGGTTGGACTCGCGACCGATGAAGAAGACGACGACGCCGGCCACGGCGAGGCCCACGGCGACGAAGAGGCCCGCCCTCACGGCCAGGCGCTTCTCCTTGGGGGTCGAGGTGAAGAGACTCATGGTGTTCCCCGGGGGTTCAGCTCCAGGCGGCGCGCGTCGATGAAGGCGCGCACCTCCGGCACCTGGGAGCGGCGCATCTCCTCCGGGGTGCCCACCTGGACAATCTTGCGGTTGGCCAGCATGGCCATCCGGTCCGCCAGCACGAAGGCGCTCACCATGTCGTGCGTGACGACGATGGACGTGGCGCCCAGGCGCTGCTTCATCGAATCAATCAGCTCGTTGATGGTCTGCGTGGTGACGGGGTCCAGCCCCGTGGTGGGCTCATCCCAGAGGATGACCTCCGGCTCCGTGGCGATGGCGCGCGCCAGGCCCACGCGCTTGCGCATGCCGCCGGACAGGTCCGAAGGCATCAGCTTCTCCGTGTTGGGCAGGTCCACCAGCTCCAGCTTCTCCGCCACGCGCTTCTGGATCTCCGCGCGGGACATGGTGGGGAAGTGCTCGCGCAGGGGGTACGCCACGTTGTCCGCCACGCTGAGCGAGTCGAACAGCGCCGCGCCCTGGAACACCATGGCCACGTGCTTGCGGACCTCCAGGAACTGCTCCTCGGAGAACTTCGCCAGGTCGTAGCCCTCGAACAGGATGCTGCCGCCGTCCGGGTGCAGGAGGCCGATGAGGCACTTGAGCAGCACGCTCTTGCCCACGCCGGAGCCGCCCAGCACCACCAGCGTCTCGCCGGCGCGCACGTCCAGGTCCACGCCGTCGTAGATGCGCTTGGCGCCGAACTGCTTGATGAGCCCGTCGAAGCGGATGAGCTCCTCGCCCGGCGTGGGCTTGCGGAAGCTGAACGGGACGGCGGGGTCGCTGTGGTGGCGGGCCTTGCGCATGGTGCGGGCGGCTTCAGAAGTAGAGCGTGATTTTCGTGATGAAGAAGTCCGCCAGGCACACGGTGACGGAGGTGATGGCCACCGTCTGCGTGGTGGCGCGGCCCACGCCCTCCGTGCCGCCCTCCACCGCCAGCCCCTTGAAGCAGCCGACGAGGCCGATGATGAGCCCGAACACGGCGCCCTTGACGACGCCGGAGACGAAGTCGCCCATCAGCACCGCGTCCAGCGCGCCCTGGGAGAACTGGTCCAGGGAGATGCCGTACTGGGACTTCACCACCAGGGCGCCGGCCACCAGGCCCACCACGTCCGAGAACACGGTGAGCACCGGCAGCACGATGAGGCACGCGAACACGCGCGGCACCACCAGCTTGCGCAGCGGGTCCGCGCCCAGCGCGCGGATGGCGTCCACCTGCTCCGTCACGGTCATGGAGCCCAGCTCCGCGGCGATGCCGGACCCGATGCGCGCGCCCACGGTGAGGGCGGTGAGCACGGGGGCCAGCTCGCGGAACAGCGTGAGGATGACCACGCGGCCCACGGTGTACTGCACGCCGAAGCGGGCGAGGAAGTAGCCGAACTGGAGCGAGATGACGAGCCCGGCGAACGTCGCGGTGAGCAGCGCGATGGGCAGCGAGCGCACGCCCAGGGACTCGGTGTGGAAGATGAGGCCGGCCCAGTCGTAGGGAGGGCGCACGGCGCGGCTGAACACCTGGCCGGTCATCACGGACAGCGCGCCCAGGGACTCCATGCGCTCGCGCAGGCGCTCCTTGAGGTTGGGGCCGCCGGCGAAGAGCTTCGCCTCGGGCATCATCGCAGGCGCTCCGAGTGGAAGCCGCTGAAGACGCCCTCGAAGTCCGCCATGCGCGCGTCGGCGGTGCCCACGGGGGCGACGTAGCTGAAGTCGAAGACGCAGTTGTCCTTCTTCAGCACCACCAGCTCCAGGGACACGGGCACGCCGTCGAGCCGCGCGACGTAGCGGCTCCGGAGGGCCTCGCGGCCGTCCAGGGTGAAGGTGCGCTGGCCCAGGTCCTGCCGCTCGGTGAAGCCCATGAGCAGGTGCTTCGTGAGGACCTGGAGGGACGGGTCGTCGTGGTCCCGGCAGGTGGCGTTGGTGGCGATGACGCGGCCGGTGTCGCCGCGCTCCACGAAGGCGAGGTCGTTGTCGGCGAAGCCGCGGCGCTCCCAGACGTCCTGGGACAGCGGGCCGACGCGGTACTTCACGTCGGACTTCCGGAGCACCGAGTCCTCGAACGTCGCGCGGTGGCACCCCGCGAGGAGGGCGGACAGCACGAGCGTCAGCAGCAAGCGCGGCATGGCACCATTTTCAATTCAAACGTCCCGGGAGCCCGGTGGGACGGTGAGCCCTCGTCATGGTGCACGCCTGACGGGTCCGCAAGAACTTCAACCGCTTCGTCGGCGCGAACGTCGACTTCCGGGCCCATTCGCGGCGCACGGCGGTCGAGTGCCCGGCGCCCCGGCGGCCCCCCGGGCGGGGGACGCCGCCCCCGGGCCGGGTATTCCCGCGCAAAGGCCGGGGCCGCTCTCCCGCCGTGTCCCCGGTCGGACTGGAGGAGGTCGGGTGCATGCGGACATGGGGAGGTCGCATGTTCAGCCGGGAGCCGGGGGATTCTCACCGAGGAGGATGAGATGGACGGCGGACTGGCGATATTCGGGTTCGGTTTGTTCCTGCTGTCGATTGCCAATCTGTACGCGCGCACGGCGTACTGGCTGGCGTGGCCGCTGCTGGCGCTCTCCATGGTCGCCATGGGAATGGCCTTCAGCGAGTCGAAGCGCCTGCGGGATGTCTCGCTGGGGCTGGCGGCGGTGCTGGGGGTGTTGTTCATCGCCGCGTTGGCCACGGGCACGGCGTGGTGGTTGACGCTGGCGGTCTTCCTATTCGCGGTGGCGTTCGGGCTGCTGTGGGCGGAGTTCCGCTTCGAGTACTTCGGGCACGTGACGCGGCAGGAGCTGCCCCATCACTCGGGGCGAAGGTCGGTGCACTGGCCCTGGCACCGGCGGCGGGCGCACTGACTCAGGGGGCGGGCGGCGGCTCGGTGGCCACCTGTCCGGCGTGGACGGTGAGCCAGAGGGTGTCACCGGCGGCGGCGGCCCGGACGAGCCCCGCGTCGGTGGTGGTGAGGAAGACCTGCGCGCCGCTCCGGGCTAGGTAGCCCATGAGATAGGCATTGCGCTCGGGGTCCAGCTCGCTGGAGACGTCATCCAGGAGCAGCAGGGGGAGGAAGCCCATGGCGGCCTCCAGGTTTTCGATCTCCGCGATCTTCCAGCCCAGCACCAGGGCGCGCTGCTGCCCCTGGCTCGCGTAGGCGCGCGCGCTGCGTCCGCCCAGGGTGACGGAGACGTCGTCCACGTGCGGGCCCACGGAGGTGAAGCCGCGGTCCAGGTCGCGGCGCAGGCGCGCGGAGAGGGCCTCGCGCAGGGCGGAGGCGAGCGCGGCTTCATCGGCGTGGGCGAAGTCCGCGCCGAGGTGCGCGGGGTGGTAGCCATAAACCGCGGGGTCGGCGGTGCGGCCGATGGACGCGAAGGTGGCCTGGGCGCGGGAGGCGAGCTCGGCCATCAGCGCGCGGCGGCGGGCGTAGAGGCGCGCGCCCGCGCGGGCGAGGGTCTCGTCGTACGCGTCGAGGTACGCGGCGTCGACGGTGGCGCCGTCGCGGAGCAGGCGGTTGCGGTTCTTGAGGGCGCGGGCGTACTCGCGGCTTTCCTTGAGGAAGGCGGGGAAGCGGTTGAAGACGGCGCGGTCGAGGAAGGCGCGGCGTGCGTCGGGGCCGCCCTTGATGACCTCCAGGTCATCCGGGGTGAAGGCGACGACGGAGACGCCGCCGAAGTAGTCCTCGAGGCTGGCGGCCTTCTTGCCGTCCACGAGGGCCTGGCGGGTGCCGCCGCCGACCTCGACGGAGATCTCGCGCTCGGCGCCCTTGAGGAGGAAGCGGCCGGTGACGCGAGCGGCCTGGGAGCCCCAGCGGACGAGCTCGGAGAGGCGGCCGGCGCGCAGGGGCTTGAGGGTGGCGAGGAAGTAGAGCGCCTCCAGGAGGTTGGTCTTCCCCTGCCCGTTCTGGCCCACGGCGATGGTCGCGTGAGGGCTGGGCGCGAGCTGCACCGCCGGGAGGTTGCGGAAGTCCTGGACCTGGAGCGAGAGGAGGCGCACAACGTCACCGAGAAGGGGGAGTGCTTCGTACTACAGGCCTCCCATGACCCGATGAAGATATCCGCCTCTGACCGTGGCGGTGCCCTTGGCTGGCTGCTCTCACGGTCGCCGGAAGGACGCGATGGTCTTCAAGACGTTCCAGAGCCCGAAGAACGCACGGCCGGGCTCGACGTCGACCTCGATGTCCGCGGCATCTCGAAGTTGGAGCTTGAGCCGGCTCATGGACATCTTGCCGCCCGCGGCCTGAAGGTGCGCCGCGTCTGTCGTGGCGTTCTCCAGGTCGCTCCAGGGAATGGACCGGAAGCCATGCGCCTGCGCCAGCAGGATGCGCTCGGTGCTGATGAGCACCCAGTGTTCGGGGTCCTGGAAGAAGGCGAGCACCGGCAGTTCTTCCGCCGTCAGTGCGGCTCGCTCCAGGAGGTAGGCACGGGTCTCCACGGGGAGGTTGTCGAACGGGCGCGTCCATGTCCCTTCGCCGCCCGTCTGACTGAAGACCCGGAGCAACCTTCGGAGCCGGGACTCCGCGCTGATTGGAATGCTCATGGGCACAGCCGTCGTCTCCAGCGGTCCAGGTAGCGCCCGATGCCGTCCTCCCCTGACTCGTACATGAAGGGTTTCAGAAAGCAGGCCAGGGCACGGTACTGGGGCGGAATGGGGGCCTGCTCGATGTCGATGGCCTCGGGCCATTCGCTCAAGGTCAGCAGCAGACGTTCCTGCTCCATGGGGAGGAAGGAGACTTCCGGGAACGGCAGTGCCTGTCTCAGGGCGTCGGCGCCACCGAGCCGGTCCAGCAGCGGTAGGCCCAAGAAGGTGAGCCAGTGCGCGCCCAGGGCGTGGGTTCCGATGACGTAACCGATGTCGGCAGACGTGGACAGGTCTACGCCCAGATACCGCGCGGAGTATTTCTCCAGGAGCTTCCAGTCCCCTGCGGTCCAGGAGCCATCTCGCGAGACGAGAGCGAAGCTCGCGTAACCGAAATGGAAGGGCAGCTCCCGAGCCAACTCCAATACCAGGGCCCGCATCCGCTGGGGTCCCTGTTCCAGGAGGTATTCAGTCGGGAAGGTGAAGGAAATCGCCGTGGCGGGCGCGCCATGGATTGGGTTGTCGAGGTTCAGACCGTGGTACTCGAATTGGTACCCACCGGTCCCTCCAGGCAGGTCGGACAACCCGATGTGCCAGGCCAGGGCCCAGGTGCAATCCAGCATCTTCTTGCGAGTGACGTCCCATCCGTCCGCATCCAGCTCAAGGACATCCCCATCGTCCGCGCCGTACCAGTTCAGCGACTGGGGCGGGATGGCGCGAAAATAGGTCTGCAAGGCCCGCCAGCATTCCTGAGCCACGGTCCTGTGGTCATGGGGGATGAAGAACGAGACCACGACACCGTCGCGGGCCACGACCGAGCCCCCCCTGGAATGAAGACGAAGGACAGGGAGGCTCTCTCTCATCGCGGGGGCACCACTCCATTCTGAGGAGAAACGAGCAGGGCTTTCCCTCCAAGCGCCTCCTGGTAGATCCGTCCCTGCGTTTGTCCCTTATAGGGACTGCCGTCTCCATAGACGGTCCACTGAGGTTCGTTGTCCTCAGGGCAGGGGAACTTGAAGTCGAGGGTGAGCGCGGCCTTGAGCAGGTCGCGGTCCGGATAGAGGACGAGGTCTGGCTTGATCGTGCCTCGGAGCTCATCGGTGCATCCCTCGGCGAGCATCCGCGTCTCCTTCTCCCTGCTGATCGTCTCCACGAACCGGGCATTCCGATAGTAGCGGTAGCGCTGCTCGATGCTGTAGGGCGCGGCCCAAAGTTCCTTGAGCACCTCCTCTGCGCATTGGAGGACCAGGACGTGCTTCTGCTTCCCGAGTTGCATGGCCCGGGTGATGGGGTTGCCGCAGCGATCGCGCCCTACCACCTCGCGGCACTCCTGGCGCGTCGGCGGACGGTCCTGAAAGAAACGCATATTGCCCTGACGCTCGGCCTGGACCGCGCATTCCGCGAGTCGTTCCTCCAATTCATCCGCTCCGTGGCCCCGATGCATCAATCCGAGGATGACGGGGGCCGCCTGGACCAAGATTGAAGCCGAGGAGGAAGAGGCGCCCTGCTCGGCGACCCAGGCTGCATGGCGCAGCTTCCCAGCGGTCTCCGAGTCGACGAAGCGCAGGTCACTGTGCGCGGAGCGCCGTGTGCTCCCGCCAGCACAGGCCGTGAGTAGCGCGATGGCCGCGCCCAGGCGTAGGAGCTTCCAATCCATGCTCCGGAATCTACCGTCCAGCGAAGCCTGCGGACATAGACGCGGTCAGAAGGTCGCCATCCAGGTGTGGTCAGCAGCCGACGGTGCCACTTCGCGCGGGCTCCTGGCCATCACCCAGTCTCCACGGTCAGGAAGGGGACGTAGCCACCCGCGGCGGTGCGCTCATAGGCCACCACCGGACCCATCGCGTTGAGGCGTTGGCCCAGGAAGAGGCGTAACCGACCGACGGGCGACGTTCGACGGATGCCCCCTTCCGCTCGCGATGCATGGCAGCCGCGCGTGGAGGTCGTGGTCGCCAAGGCGTGCGTCGCTTCAGGAAGAGTCAGGCGCGGAGGCTGCGGACGGCTGCCAGCGGTGCGGCAGCAACTCGTCCAGGCGTGACGCGGGGTGGCTGCCAAGACGCATCAGCACGTCGGTGAGGTACGCCTCGGGATTGATGCCGTTCGCCTCGCACGTAGCGACCAGGGAGCTGAGCCCCGCCAGATTGCGACCCGCTTCGTCATTGCCGACGAAGAGGTAGTTCCCCCCTGTGCCAGCGTAGTTGTCGCCCGGACCGCGAGGCCGGCAGAAGCACCCAGGGGGCATGAAGGGCAGACAGGACGTGCCGTACACGGAGCAGTTCAAGGAGCAGATGGTGCGCCGGATGATGGGGCCGGAGGCGCTTGGTCTGCCCCCCGATTTTCGGACCAGTTGAAGCGTGAGAGAGTCCTCGCGGCCAGGAGGAAGGTCGGTCGTGAGGAAGAGCAGATTTACCGAGGAGCAGATGGTCCGTGTCCTGCGGGAGGCGGAGGCGCCTGGAGCCAGCGTGGTGGAGGTGGCCCGGAAGCACGGCGTCGCCGAGCAGACGCTCTACCGGTGGCGGCAGAAGTTCGGCGGTATGGAGGCCAGCGACGCGGCTCGGCTCAAGGAGTTGGAGAAGGAGAACTCGCGCCTGAAGAAGCTCTTGGCCGAGAGGGATCTCGAAATCGAGGTGATGAAGGAAATCTCCACAAAAAAATGGTGAGCGCGCCCGTCCGCCGCCGGCAGGTGCGGTACGCCGAGAAGCGAGGCGTGTCGCAGCGCAGGGCGTGCGCGCTGCTTCAGGTGGCACGCAGCAGCCTGGGTTACGCCAGCCGCAAGGAGGAGAAGGACGCGGCGCTGGTGGAGAAGCTGCGCGGCATTGCTCGGGCACGCCCCCGGTTCGGTTACCGGCGGGCCTGGGCCCTGCTGCGGCGTGACGGGCCTGCCGTCAACGTGAAGCGGGTGCACCGGCTCTGGAGGAAGGAAGGGCTGGCGCTGTCTCGCAGGCGGCCGAGAAAGCGCCTTCGGCTCGGACAGCCGCGGCAGCCGAAGCCCGAGGGCGTCAACTCCGTATGGGCCTGGGACTTCGTGCACGACGCATGCGCCAACGGGCAGAAGCTCAAATGCCTCACCGTCGTGGACGAGCACAGCCGCGAGTGCCTGGCCATCGACGTGGCCGGGCGCATCAACGCCAGGCGCGTCATCGAGGTGCTCTCGCGCTTGGTGGCGGTGCACGGTCCTCCGAAGTACCTGCGAAGCGACAACGGCCCGGAGTTCATCGCCAAGGCCCTGCGCAGGTGGCTGGAGGCCAGCGGCATCCAAACGGCCTACAGCGACCCGGGCAAGCCCTGGCAGAACGGCACCAACGAGAGCTTCAACGGCCGCTTCCGCGACGAGTGCCTGTCGGCGGAGTGGTTTGCCACCAGGAGGGAGGCCGTCGTCCTCATCGAGGCGTGGCGGCGCGACTACAACGAGAAGCGTCCGCACAGCAGTCTGGGCTACAAGACACCCGCGGAGGTCGGAGCTCGCCGTGCCCATGCCGGCCCCGCTGCATCATTCCCCGAGCACGGCATCAGCAACGCCGCAGGACTCTCGTAACGCGTGGCCCGAAGAACGGGGGCAGATCATCTACTGGTGATGGACGTGTACAGCCGCCGGATTATGGGCTGGCAGGTGCACGAGGAAGAGTCGTCCGACAATGCCTCCGCGCTGCTGCGCCGTGCGACGCTGGAGGCCGACAGTCCCGAGGGCCTGCGGCTGCACTCGGACAACGGCGGCCCCATGAAGGGCGCCACCTTGCTGGCCACCCTCCAGTGGCTGGGCGTGGTGCCTTCCTTCAGCCGCCCGCGCGTCTCGGACGACAACCCTTTCTCCGAGGCTCTCTTCCGCACCTTGAAGTACCGGCCCAGCTTCCCCGACAAGCCCTTTGCTTCCCTCGATGAGGCGAAGGGCTGGGTCGCCTCCTTCGTCGCCTGGTACAACTGCCAGCACCGCCACAGTGCCCTGAGCTTCGTCACCCCGGACGAGCGTCACTTCCGCCGCGAACAGCAGGTGCTGGCCCAGCGCGACGCGCTCTACCAGCGCGCTCGCCGCCGTCACCCGGAGCGTTGGCGCGGCAAGACGCGCGCCTGGACTCCCGCGGGCCCCGTGCGCCTCGGACCCTCCCCGCACCCCACCCAGGCAGTGCAGAAGTTGAAGCACTCGGCCTAATCCTTTCACGCGTCATCTACGTTGACACTCACCGGACGAACCGTGGCAATGAGCCATCGGGCGCCCTGCCGGATATCCAAGGTCCTCAGCCGGGGCAGGAGCCCCGCGTGGAGCAACGAGGACTTTCCTCCACCACTGGGGCCTTCCACCTGGACCCAGCGGCGAGCCCCAACGCGCGCTTCTTCCAGGAGCCCGAGCAGCGCCGCCACTTCCGCGTCACGTCCGTAGAAGAGCGCGGCATGGGACTCGGTGAAGGGTGCAAGCCCCGGGATGGGGCAGTCCTCGGGTTCAGGTTTCCAGGATTGCGCCAGGACCTCCTGGCACCGCTCCATGGAGGGCCGGGCCTCCGCCTCCTTGGCGAGGAGGGTGGCCACGAACGCGGACAGTGCCCCGGGCACATCCGGAGCGCATTGCCTCAAGGCAGGAGGTTCCTCCTTAGCATGCGCGGTCAGCAGTTCGATGGGCTCGGTCGAGGCGAAGGGCGTGTGGCCCGCGAGCAGTTCGAAGAGCACCACCCCCAGGGAGTACACATCTGCGCGCGGCCCGACAGACGCGGCACTGCGAAACTGTTCGGGCGCCATGTATGCGTACGTGCCAATGAGGGTCGACTCATGCGTATGGACATGGGTCAGGTCCAGAGGCCCCGCGTCACCGGGAGGCAGCTTGGCGATGCCAAAGTCCAGGAGCTTCACCCTCTGACCCGGAGCCTTCGTGGCCTCCGGGCAGAGGAAGATGTTCTCGGGCTTCAAGTCGCGATGGACGATGCCGCGTGCGTGGACGTCCACCATGACGCTCGCGATCTGACAGCACAGCGCCAGGGCCCCGAGGAAGTCGCCTCTGGATTTGTTCATCCATTCACGCAGGGACTGCCCCTGGAGCAACTCCATGGCGAGGAACGCGGTAGTGCCAATCCGCCCGCTGTCGAGAACGCGCACCACACCCGGATGGTCCAGTCGCGCCAGGGCCTGCGCTTCTTGAAGGAAGCGCGCGACAAGCTGGGGATCCTCCGCGGACTCGGGCGACAGCAGCTTGAGGGCCACCTCCTGTCCGGTTGCTTCGTGGAGCGCCGCGAAGACCTGCCCCATGCCTCCGCTTCCCAGCAGGCGGAGGAGCCGGTAGGGGCCCACCTGGATGAGCGTCTCGGGTCCGGTCACAGCGCCGCCGTCACTCCCGTCCAGTGCTGCGCGGCCCAGCCCAACGCGCCCAGGCCCACAACCAGCGCGCTGAACTCCACCAGCGTGCGCAGGTCTCCCTTCTCCGACGCGGGCGTGAGCAGGGCCCGGAACGCGGCCACTCCCGCGATGATCAACAGCAGGTTCTCTCCCGTGGCGAACCACGTCGCGCCCACCACGGCCACCACCAGCCATCGCTGCGGGCGCGCCAGCGCCCGGAACCCGCGTGAGCCGTCCAGCTGCCACACCGGCACCAGGTTGAACAGGTTCATCCATGCCGCGAAGTGCGCGATGGCACCCAGGACCTTCCACCCCGTCAGCACCGCCGCCACCAGCACCACCACCACCGCCGCGCTGCCCCAGATGGGCCCCGCAAGCCCCATGCGCGCATCCTCGCGCTCATCCACGGGCTCCTGTTTCAGGCGAACGACCGCACCAAAGCCCGGGATGAACATGGGCGCGCTGGCCTTGATGCCCAGCCGCCGCAGCGCCGCCACGTGCCCCATCTCGTGCACGTAGATGCACGCCACCAGCCCCAGCGCGAAGCTCCAGCCCCATATCGTCCAGTAGAAGCTCAGCGCAAACAGCATGGAGAACAGCGTGCTCGCCTTCGTGAGCCCGAGCAGCAGCAGCTTCCCCTTGCCCAACAGCAACGCCAGCACGAACTTGAACTTCCACAGCATCAGGCCCACCGCGCCCATGCTGGCCAACACCTTCGGCATCCCCGAACGCTTGCGCTCCGCCTCCACCAGCGGCCCCGACAACCCCTGCGCATCTGCCTGCTGACCCAACGCCTTCACCCGCGCCGTCACCTGCGCGTGCTGCGCCGTGCCCCGTGGCAACAACTCCAGGGCCTCGCGCCACAGCGCCAACGCCTCCATCGGCGCGCCCCGCCCTGACGCCGCCTGCGCGTCCGCCGCCAGCTGCGCCAGCCGCTTCGCGTACAGCAGCCGCTGGCACGACGGACACGTGAGCAGCCGGGGCGCGAGCTCCGAACCACACCCCTCACACCGCTGCGTGAGGAGCGAAACCGCGAGCGCTTCAGCCAACGGCCTGCTCCTGCTCCGCCGGCGCGGCCTCACCCTCCGCGGACGCCTCCTGCAACTTGTACGGCCCGCCGAGGTGGAGCTCCGTCCGCTTCGTGCGGCGCCACGCCTCGAACAGCGCGAAGCTGTAGATGAGTCCGGAAATGGGACTGTCGATTCCCACGAGCACCGGGGCCGCCGGAGTCAGCACCGCGGTCCCCAACAGCGCGGCGATTGTCTGGACGTCCTCGTCCACCGGCTCCGCTGCCGCCGGCTCCTCCGCTTGGGAGAACCCCGCCGACACCTCCTTGTACACCTGCGGCGCCAGCGACGCGGCCACCGACAGGTACGTCAGCACCACCGCCAGCGCCTGGTAGCCCCCGCCGCCGCGGCTCTCCGAGCCCTTGAACACCGCCATCCCCACCATCCACCCCACCCCGATGGCGACGAGGCCGATGTTGATGCCCGACAGGCTCACCACCCAGTACGCGATCGCGCCGGCGATGGCCGCGCCAACTCCAAACACGGATGCCTTCAAGACGCGCTTCAACTTCGAACCGCCCGTCATCGCCGCCTCCACGTCTTCGCGGCACGCGGGGCACAGCAGGCGCGTGTTCAAGTCGTAATACACGCTCTTGATGGCGCGCTGGCAGACGGAGCACTTCGGCGCAGAGGGCGCTTCGGTGAACTCGGCGCGGTCGAACTGAAGCGGCGCCGCGTCATCGGACGGCGGAGGAACAGGCTGGGTCATGGGCGGGGCTTGCGACAGGAAATGAAGAACGGGCCGGTCCAACCTAACAGAAGCCCGCCACCGCCCCCAAGCCGGTGTCTGTCTTCAGCCGCCCTGCCGCAGCGCCGCGTGCCGCGCCGCCTGCACCAGCGCCACCAGGTCCCGGTTCTTCGCCACGTCGCCCCCCGCGGGCCTCGCGTGCTCCGGCGAGAACAGCCGCGCGGGCGTGCGCGCCTGGCCCCGCAGCATCACGAAGAGGCGCAGGGCGTCCCGCAGGGCCTCCGCCTCCGGCCCCTCCTCCGCGCGCGCCCGCTGCGCGGCCTGCTCCAGCCGCGACCACGCGACCTCTTCGTTCCATGCGCCCCGGGGCCGCTCGCGCGACAGGGCCGCCAGCGCCGCCGCCGTCTCCACCAACCCCGCGCGCCCTTCCGTGAAGACGCTCCGCGCGGACAGCCGCAGCGCGGGGTCCTCCGACAGCGCGGCCCGCCAGGACAGGAGCGCGGACAGCTCCGCCTCGCGCGGCACCACCGGCGCCAGCTCCGCCTCCAGCACCGCGCGCACCCGCACCCGCGCCACGTCGTGCCAGAAGGCCGCGTGCAGCAGCAGCTCCGGCCCGCTGCGCGCCACCCGCGTCGGCGCCCGGCGCATGCGCCGCTGGAGGAAGTCCTTCACCCGCCCCCGGCTGTCGTAGCGCTCCAGCCGCTCCCACAGCGCCACCAGCGCGGCGGCGCCCAGCGGCAGCGCCCGGGCCAGCTCCCGCGCCTCGTCGTCGGTGAAGGCCGGCGCCCCCTCCGCCACGGGGCGCTTGAACACCCGCTCGAACACCTCGCCCGCGGCGCACGCGGCGCGCAGCTCCGGCAGGTTTCGCGGCAACAGCTCCACCGCCTGGGCCCAGACGCGGCCTCCCAGGAGCGGCGCCGCGTCCAGCGCCTCCGTCTCCAGGCGCAACAGCCGCTCGCCCAGCGTCGTGGGCCCCTCCTCCCGCGCGCCGTCGTCGTCCGCGCCGGAGTCCCTGGAGGCGCTGGCGGACAGCCGCCGCTCCACCGCGCGCTCCACCGCCTCGCGCAGGCGCTCCACCTCGTGCATCAGCCGGACGGGCGAGGCGTTGCCCGGCCAGCCCTCCGCCTCCACGCGGCGCCGCAGCGCGGCCAGCGTCGCGTCCACCTCCGGCTGGGCGATGGCCACCTCGCGCAGCAGCTCGAAGTGGTTGCGGATCCGGTCCTTCCAGAAGAAGGACTCCAGCACGCCCTTGAGCGCGCGGTAGCGCAGGCGCGTGGCCTCCAGGAGGTCCGCCCGGTCCTCCAGCCGCGCTCTCAGGTCGTCTGGACGGGTGGCCACGCCCCCATCATAGGGAGCGCACGCGCCGGACGCAGGCTCCCCCATGGCGCGGAGCGTCGGACGTGGAACGGTGGCGTCCCCGCGGACGTGGGAAGGTGGACGACAGCGCCGGCTCAGACGCGCATGGGCATGACCACGGCGGTGAAGCTGCGGTCGCCAGGGCCGTGCAGGACGCCCGGGCTGTGCTCGTCGCCCAGCTCGAAGCTGACCTCGTCCGTGTCCGTCACGCCCAGCACGTCCATCAGGTAGCGGGCGTTGAAGCCGATGGTGATGTCGTTGCCCTTGTAGTCCACGTCCAGCGCGTCGCGTGCCTCACCCAGGTCCGGGTTGCTGGCGGTGATGAGCAGCTTGCCCTGCTCCAGGCCGATGCGGATGGCGTTGCTCTTGTCCGCGGACAGGAGCGCGATGCGCTTGAGGCCCTCCAGCAGGCGCACCTTGGGCACGAGGACGACCTTCTCGCCCTCCTTGGGGATGACGCGCTGGTACTCCGGGAACTGCCCGTCGATGAGGCGCATCACCATGGTGAGGCCCGGCTTCTTGAACAGCGCCGAGTTCTCCGCGAACCCCAGGTGGCACTCCGCGTCCGGGGCCTCGTCCAGCAGGCGCTTGAGCTCCATCAGGCCCTTGCGCGGGATGATGACGCCGCTCTTGAGCTTGAAGTCGCCGGACATCTCGCGCTCGATGAGCGACAGCCGGTGGCCGTCCGTGGCCACCATGCGGACCTTGCCGCTGGGCTGGGGCTCGAAGAAGACGCCGTTGAGGATGTAGCGCGTCTCGTCGCTGGAGATGGCGAACTGGGTCTTCTTGATCATCTCCAGCAGCACGTTGCCGGAGATCTGCACCAGCGGAGCGTTCTCCTCCTTGGGCAGCTTCGGGTACTCCTCGGCGGCCATGCCGACGATCTTGAAGTGCGCGGAGCCGGAGGCGATGTCGACGTAGTTGTTCGCCAGCTTCTTGAGCGTGACCTCCGCGTCCGGGAGGTTCTGGACGATGTCGAAGACGTACTTCGCGCTCAGCGTGACGGCGCCCGGCTTGGACACGTCCGCCGCGTGCTCGGACACGATGCCGATGTCCAGGTCGAAGGCCGTGACCGTGATGCTGCCCTTGTTCGCCGTGAGCAGCACGTTGGCGAGGATGGGCATCGTCGTCTTGCGCTCCACGATGCCCTGGGCGCGGTAGAGGGCCTTCTTCAGCTCGTCGGCGGCGATGCGGAATTCCATCGTGGGCGTCCTTACAGGTCACGGCCCCGGAGGCCGCACTGACGGGCCGGATGTAGCCTGCGCATGCAGGAGCGTCAACGAAGGGAATCGCCCATCGTCCCTCTTGCGAACGGCGCTCCGCGGCCCTACGGCCGGGCAATCCGGACTGGTCGGGTGTCCAGGTGGGACATGGAGGAAAATCGCCCCTGTCACCCTGGCAGGCGGGCGCGCGGCCGGGCAGAGTGGACCCGGCCGTGCCCCTCCCGCGTTGAAGGAGGGCCTCCCCGCCCTCCTTCAGGAGTCGCCATGAACGCCCGCTCCCTGATTCTGTCCGCCGTGCTCGCGCTCGGCCCGGTGGCGTGCAGCACGCCGTCCTCTCCCACCGCGCAGCCGTCCGGCGGCGATGTGCCCGGCGCGGCGGCCCCCGCCGACCTGAAGCGGACCGAAGTGGAGGCGCCCGCGGGCGCCGCCAACGAGCCCGGCACGGCCACCCCCACCCCCTCACCCGGAGACGTCACCATGACCACCAGCACCGTCTACATCATCAAGGACAACGGGAAGCGCTGCTTCGCGCCGCCCTGCGACCACTACGACCTGTTCAGCGCGGACGCGCCGGACAAGAAGCTCCAGACCCTCCATGAGGTCGACCTGAGCGCCATCACGGGCGGGGACACCGAGAAGGCCAGCGAGCTCATGAAGCGCGCCTTCAGCGGGGGCCTCAAGGTGGAGGGCTCGCTGGACACGCGGCTCAAGGCCGGCCCCGCGGGCGACGCCATCGTCCTGCGCGCCACCCGCGTCGTGGACTGAGTCCCCTCGCACCGGGGCCGCGTCCCGCGCGGTCCCGGCGTGGGCCTCAGAGCCGCACGCCCATCTGGAAGCCGGGCCAGCGCTGCATGCGCGTGTCCGTGCCGATGGCGTGCGAGCGCACCGGCAGCGTGGTCAGCTTCGCGAACTCCGGCTCCCCCCACGTGAACGCCACGTTGTAGGTGGGACCGGCGAACACGGCCAGCCTCGGCATCACCTGGAAGCCCAGCATGGCGCGCGCCTGCGACAGCAGGGTGTTGGACGCGCTGGAGAACGGCTCCCGCGTGGACAGCACCTGGCTGCCCGCGACGTCCACGTCCACCCAGAAGCGCGAGCCCAGCGGGATGTGCCCGCCCACGCCCAGGCCCAGGCTGAAGCGCTGGACGCGGTCGTCCGGGCCAAGGCCCGCGAGCAGCGTCGTGTAGAGGTGCCTGCCGCCGAACTTCAGCGCCAGGTTGGCGAGCTGCACGTCGCTGCCGAACACCTCCAGGTGCAGCTGGCCCTCCTTCTCGTAGGAGACCAGCCCCAGCGGCACGCCGTTCACCGCGTCGGAGACGTTCACCAGCCCCAGCTGCACGCCGGTCACCGTGTCCGCGACGTTGAGCAACCCCAGCTGCACGCCGGACACGTCGCCGCCCACGTTGATCAACCCCAGCTGCACGCCGGTGAGGGACGGCGCGCGGTTGAGCAGCGCCGACCCCTGGATGCCCCGCGCCGCCGTCGTCACGGAGTTGACGCCCAGCGTGAACTGCACGCCCTTCATCGTGCCGTTCGCGTGGTTGACCCCCAGTGACAGCTGGAGCCCGGTGGCGTCCGCGGTGGTGACGTTGGCGCCCAGCGCCGCCTGCATGCCGCCCAGCGCGCCGCGCGCGACGTTCGCGCCCAGGGCCAGCTGCCCCACGCCGTCCACGTCCCCGTTGGCCACGTTGAGCCCCAGCGACGCCTGGGCGCCGGTCACCGCGCCGCCCGCCACGTTGGTGACGAGCGACAGCTGCGCGCCGCCCACGTCGCCGCCGGACGTGTTGAAGCCCAGCGCCATGGCCAGGCCGGACACCTCCGCGTCGTACACGTTGCCCGCCAGGCCCAGCGCCAGCCCGCCGCCCAGCGCCGCGCCGCCGTTGACGACGCCCAGCGCGAAGCGGTTCTCCACCTGCGCGCGGCCCGCCCGCAGCGTGTTGGTGCTCATCGCTGGCACGAGGCTCAGGTTCACCGGCAGCTGGACGCGGCCCTGCGGGGACGGGGGCACGCCGCCGCCTCCGCCGCGCATCACGGTGGCCTCGTGGCCCACGCCCAGGAAGTCCCCCGGGGCCAGCGGCGTGCGCGCGCCCTCCCTCAGGGTGAAGGCCGCCTCCGCCACGCCGCCGTCCCACTCGCGCCGGGCGCGGTAGGCGCCGGGGGCCAGGCCCAGCTCGGTGGCGCGGCCGGGCTGCTTCTGCACCTCCACCACCAGCGTGCCCACCGCGTCGCGCACGTACAGGCGGCCCTCCAGCGGCTCGGTGAGGACCAGGCCCGCGGTGGTGGCGCGCAGGTCGGTCATCACCAGGTCGCCGGTGCCGGCCAGCTCGATGTCGTAGTTGGGGTGCTGCGCGCCGCCCTGCGTGCGCTCGGTGCGCGCGAGCGTCTCGTGGAAGGCGAACTGGTAGGCCTCCGTGAGGGTGACGCGGCCGTCGTGGGTGACGTCCGCGGCGCCGCGCAGGCCGGACAGCAGGTGGTGGGTGAAGAACGAGCCGCCCAGCCGGTCCGACTCCTGCGACGCCTCGTCCGCGCTGGAGGAGGTGAGGATGGCGTGGCCCTTCACCTGGATGGCGGAGTCCACCAGGAACGCGGGCCGCGAGACGCCGCCCTTCTTGCGCGCGAACGCGCCGGACGCGCACGAGTCCAGCACCGCGATCCTCACGTCCGCGGGCAGCCCCTCCAGCGAGCGGCGCAGCTCGCCGTAGTCCAGGCGCTGCCCCTTGAGCAGCAGCCCCTCGTCGTCCGAGTGGCCGGAGTAGTACAGCAGCACCTCCACGCGGCGGGCCCCGGCCGTGCGGACGCCCTCCGCCATGCGGCGCACGCGGTCGAAGCCGGCGAGCACCCCCGCGCGGTCCACGTCCGTGAGGAGCACGCGGTCCTGGGGCAGCACGCCGCCCAGCTCCGACAGCACCGTGGAGAAGGCCCTGGCGTCGGTCTCCGCGTAGCGCAGCCGCACGCGCTCCGGGCCGCCGTCGTTGACGCCCACGAGCAGCGCCAGCCGGCGCACGGCGGCGGCCTCGGCGGCGTGGGCGGGGGGCGCCGCGGCCAGCGCGAACAGGAGGATGACGAGCGCTCTCATGGGGAGGGCTTCTCCAGCAGGAAGGACGTCTGCCCCAGGCCCGCGGGCAGGGGCAGCGGCGCGGTGCGCGCCTCGGGGGAGGTGGCCAGGACGCGCGCGGCGGCCAGCACGCCCTCCAGCTCGAAGGGGTGATCCGAGGTGACGAGGAAGAAGCGCTCGAAGCCGGGGGCATCGTCCAGCTCGTAGGCGCGGGGCAGGACGTGCGTGCCGCCGCGCGCCAGGGGCGCGGAGGTGTCCCCCTGGGCGGGCAGGTGCGGGGTGACGGTGCCCCGGCCATCCACGGAGAGGATGACGCCGTGGGCGTGGCCGGCGGCGGTGTATGACAGCTGCACCACGTCACCGGCCTGGGCCGGGGCGCCGTCGGTGAGGCGCTCGGAGCGGGTGTCGGCCTGGCGGTGGACGTCGAGCCGAGGCTGCAACCCCTTGCTGCGCGTGGGCTCCAGGACGCCGGGGGCCCCCGTCGCCGCCCACGGGTCGCGCGCCTCCTGCTGCTCGGGCGCCCCCGGCCGGACGAGGACGACGAAGGTGGCGGCGGCGAGCACCGGCACCAGCGCGGGCAGGAAGCGCCAGGAAGGGCGCGACGCGGGGGCCTCGGCGAGGGGGGTGACGCGGGCGAAGCGGGCCTTCACCTCGCGGGCGAAGCGGTCCGGGGGCAGGGCCTCCAGCGTGGCGCGCGAGTCGGCCTCCAGGGCGGCGAGGCGGGCGGGGCCGTCGGGTTCGCGGGCCAGGCGGTCGCGGGCGGCGGAGAGCTCGTCCGGGGGCAGCTCCCCCAGGGCGATGCGCTCCAGCAGCCAGTCCGGGGTGCGGTGGGGGGACGTCATGCGGCCTCCAGCTCCTGCAGGACAGCGGACAGGGCCCGGAGGCGCTTGCGCACTCCGGACACGGACAGGCCCACCTCGCGGGCGGTCTCCTCCAGCGTCATGCCGTCCACCAGGTGGAGCACGGCGATGTCGCGGCTGGACGCGGGGACGCGGCCGAAGAGGCGGTCCAGGAGGCCGCGGGCGGCGGTGCGCGCCTCGGTGTCGCCGGACGCGGCGATGCGCAGGACGAGCTCGTCGTCGCGGTCCTCGGGGCGCCGCTTCGCGCCGCGCAGGCGGTTGAGGCACACGCGGGTGGCGATCTGATGCAGCAGGCTGGAGGGCCCTGCGTCCTTCAGGGCGGCCTGGTAGCGCAGGAGCTGAACGAACACGTCATGCATGGCGTCCACGGCCTGTTCCTCGTCGCGCAGCAGGAAGCGACAGCGCCGGAGCACCTGGGGGCCGTAGCGTCGGTAATAGGCCTCCACATCGACGGACACCGCACGCGCCTCCCGGTTGGAGCAGGGAACACCGGCGCCCCGGAAATCTGTCACCGGCATTTTGACGAGAGCGGCGTCACTACCCCGTTTCCCCCACCCCGGCCACCCACGGCCAGGAAAGGAAGCCCCGCACGTCCGCCCGCCGGCCCTGGCCCGAGCGCGCGGAGCACACCCGCCCACCAGGCGGGCGCCCCCCTCCGGCTTCCGCGGGCCCGACCTTGGAGGCAGCTCGACCCGCAAGCGGAAAAGCAACCGGGCGCTCCGCTGGACCGGCGATTGTTCGTTTACGGATGCGGGAGGGCCGCCCAGGGTTTAACGGAAGCGCGGACGTCCCTACCCTGCCCCGTCCCCACCGCTCCCGTGCGCCAAACGACCCCTGCCATCGACTCGCTGCGGGCGCGGTATCTGGCCGCGCAGCTCTCCGGGAACCGCCAGGAGGCCCTGCGCCTGCTCGTGGACGAGGGGCTCCTGTGCGGCGTGTCCCTCCAGGCGCTCCACCTGGAGGTCATCCAGGCGGCCCAGTACGAGATCGGCCGGCTCTGGCAGGAGAACATCATCTCCGTGGCGCAGGAGCACCTGGCCACCGCCATCTCCCAGTACGTCCTGGCCCACCTGTACCGCCACCTGCCGCGAGATCCGCCCAACGGCAAGGTCGTGATGATGGCGTGCGTGGAGGGCGAGCTGCACGAGGTGGGCGCGCGCATGGCCAGCGACTTCCTGGAGATGGCCGGCTTCGACGTGCGCTTCCTCGGCGCCAACGTGCCCGCGGAGCACCTGGCCCGCCTGGTGCGCGAAGCCCCACCGGACCTGCTGGCCCTCTCCATCTCCATGCCCTTCCACATGCCCCAGGTCCGCGAGGCCGTGCGCAAGGTGCGCGCGGTGTCCCCGTCCCTGCCCATCGCCGTGGGCGGGCTCGCCTTCGACTGGGGCCCCGTCCTGGGAGACGCGCTGGCCGTGTCCTTCTTCGGCAAGAGCGTCCGCGAGCTGGTCACCTCCGCCTGCCGCACCCTGGGGGTCTGACGCCATGCCGAACGTGAGCCTCCAGGTGGAGGCGAGGACCGCCTCCATCGCCTCCGCCTCCGTTCAAGCCTTGTACGCGGACCCGTTCTGGGCCGCGCGCTACGGCGCCCAGCGCGCCCGCCGCTTCGGGGACGAGGACGCCGGCTTCCACGTGCGCTACCTCGTCCAGGCCCTGGACGCGTCCCGCCCCGCCATCCTGGAGGACTACGCGCGCTGGCTGCGCACCCTGCTCGTCACCCGCGGGATGTGCTCGCTGCACCTGGAGCAGCACTTCGAGGGGCTCCTCCGCGCCCTCGCCGCGGAGGGCTTCGGTCCGGACTCCCTGCCGCACGCCTACGTCCAGGCCGCGCGCCAGGCCCTGCGCCATGTGGAAGGCCCCGCCCACGCCCTGGAGGCGGACGCCGCCGGCCTCATCAGCGCGGTCGTCCGACGGACGGAGGCCCCGCTGCCGCCCGGCAGCCGCCCCCGCCTGGAGCAAGAGGTGCGGCTCCAGCTGTCCTATCTCGCGGATGCGCTCGCCCTGGGGCGTGAAGACCTGTGGCATGCCCATCTCCAGTGGTACGCGGGCTTCTGGCCCCAGCGGGGCCTGTCCCCCCTGACCTTTTCCCACCTCCTGGACGCGCTGAAGGCGGCCCTGGAGGGCGACCATCCCGAAGCACGGTCGCTGCTCGCGAGGGCCCCCGTTTCAGGGGAGGAGACGCACTCATGAGGAAAGAGGATGACCGCGCCCCCGCGATCTTCGAGGCCCTCAGCCGCGAGCTGGCGCTGGCCTGCGACGCGCAAGGCACGGTCGTCTGGCGCGACGAGCGCGCGGCGCGCCTCCTGGACGTCAAGCCCGGACAGGCGCTGAGGGACCTGGCCAGCCCCGGCAGCGAGAGCAAGGTGGAGAAGCTGCTCGTGCAGGCCCGCGACGAGGCCGTGGACGGCTGGGAGCTCCTCCTCCAGAGCCACCAGCAGCCCACGACGTTCGCCTTCCGCGCCCGCCCGCACGAGGGCGGCATCGCGCTGGTGGGCAGCCTGGTGCCGGAGGACTACGGCGCCGCGCTCACGCAGGTGGGCACCACGCTGGGAGAGCTGTCCGTGCTCCACCGCGAGACGGAGCGCCAGCAGCACGAGCTCAAGCGCCGCGCGGAGGAGCTGTCCCGCCTCAACCGCGAGCTGGAGGAGTCCAACCAGGGCGTGCGCAGCCTGCACGCCGCCCTGGACGAGAAGGCGGAGAGCCTCCAGCGCGCGTCCGAAATCAAGAGCCGCGTGGTGGCCAACGTGAGCCACGAGTTCCGCACGCCGCTGCACTCCATCCTCGGGCTGTCCAAGGTGCTGCTCAACCCGCTCAACGGCAGCCTCGCGCCAGAGCAGGAGAAGCAGGTCCAGTTCATCCGCGGCTCCGCGGAGGCCCTCTTCGAGCTGGTCAACGACCTCCTGGACCTGTCCAAGGTGGAGTCCGGCAAGACGACGCTGCGCCACAGCCGCTTCGTCGTGTCCGACCTCATGAGCGCGCTGCGCGGCATGACGCGGCCCCTGCTGGCGCCGGACTCGAAGGTGGCGCTCGACTTCGAGGAGCCACCGGAGCCCCTGGAGCTGGAGACGGACGAGGCCAAGCTCAGCCAGGTGGTGCGCAACCTCATCTCCAACGCGGTGAAGTTCACCGAGTCCGGCGCCATCACGGTGTCCGCGGCCCCGGGCCCGCGTGACACGGTGGTGTTCACCGTGAAGGACACGGGCATCGGCATCGCGCCGGAGCACCACGAGCGCGTCTTCGAGGAGTTCATCCAGCTGGACAGCCACCTCCAGCGGCGCGTGAAGGGCACCGGCCTGGGCCTGCCGCTGGCGCGCAGGCTGACGGAGCTGCTGGGCGGCACGCTCACCGTGCAGAGCGCGCCGGGGCGCGGCGCCACCTTCGTCGCCACCCTGCCGCGCGTCCACCCGGAGGTGTCGGAGATGGCGGGGCTCACCCGGCGCAGCGAGACGCTGGACCCCGCGCGCGCCCCGGTGCTGGTGCTGGAGGACGACCGCCAGACGCTCTTCCTCTACGAGAAGTACCTGGCGCGCTCCGGCTTCCAGGTGCTGCCCGTGCGCAGCGTGGAGGACGCGCGCAAGGTGATGCAGCGCGTGCGCCCCGCCGCCATGGTGCTGGACGTGATGCTGGAGGGCGAGACGAGCTGGAGCTTCCTCGCGGAGATGAAGAACGGGGAGCAGACGCGCGACATCCCCGTCCTCGTCGTCACCGTGACGGACCGCGAGCAGAAGGCGCGCGCCCTGGGCGCGGACGAGTTCTGGCTCAAGCCCGTGGACGAGGCGCGCCTGCAGAAGAAGCTGACCGCCATGGCGCGCACCGGGCCGCTGGAGCGGCTGCTCATCATCGACGACGACGACGTGCACCGCTACCTGCTCAAGCAGCTCTTGAAGGACACGCCCTTCCACCTGCTGGAGGCCGCCAGCGGCCGCGAGGGCGTCCGCTTCGCCCGCGAGCACGCCCCGCACCTCATCTTCCTGGACTTCGTGCTGCCGGACATCACCGCCTTCGACGTGCTGGACGAGCTGAAGGCGGACCCTCGCACGCGCGACATCCCCATCATCCTGCACACCTCCCACCAGCTCCAGGAGGCGGAGCGCCAGCGGCTGGCGCGCGAGACGTCCGCCATCCTCGCCAAGCACACGCTCAGCCGCGAGGTGGCCATCACCCGCATCCGCGACGCGCTGTCCAAGGCGGGGCTCGGCGGGAGCCGCAAGCTGCGCGAGGTGAACCCCCGTGGCTGAGGAACCCCGCCTGGCGACGGTCCTCAACGTCAACGACGATGAGGCCAACCGCTACCTGGTCAACCGCATCCTGGAGATGTCCGGCTACCGCGTGCTGGAGGCCGCCACCGGCATGGCCGCGCTCCTCATGGCGGAGGCGCACCGCCCGGACGTCATCGTCCTGGACGTGAAGCTGCCGGACATCAGCGGCTACGAGGTCTGCGCGCGCCTCCGGGCCAACGCGGCCACGGCCTCCATCGCGGTGATGCACACGTCCGCCACGTTCGTCACGCCGGACAAGAAGGTGCAGGGCCTGGAGGGCGGCGCGGACGCGTACCTCCCCCAGCCCTACGAGCCGTCGGAGCTCATCGCCACGGTGCGCTCGCTGTTGCGCCTGCGCCACGCGGAGCAGCTCGGACGCGCGCCAGTCCATGCGCGACCTCCTGGAGCTGTGGGGTCACCAGGTGGCGGTGGCCCAGGACGGCGTCCAGGGCGTGGCGCTGGCCCTGGCGCACGCGCCGGAGCTGGCGCTGGTGGACCTGGGCCTGCCGGGGCTGGATGGCTACGAGGTGGCCCGCTCCCTGCGCGCGCGTGGGGCAGCGGCTGCGGCTGGTGGCGCTCAGCGGGTATGGCGACGCGGCGGCCTGCCAGCAGGCCCTGAGGGCCGGGTTCGACGTGCACCTCACCAAGCCGGTGCGACCCGCCGACCTGGATCGCGTCCTGGCGAACCTCTGAAGGCGGTTCGCGCGCGGTCCCAGGCGTCTGGAGGCGGGGGAGGAGTGGCTACCGGCGCGTCAGCGCGTTGGCCACCAGGCCCAGCAGCTTCACCTGGGCGGGGTCCAGCTGGCGCACGCTGCGCAGCAGCCGGCGGACTTCCGGGCGCTCTGGCGTGGGCGGCGGCGCCTCGCTCGCGCGCGACGGCGGCGCGCCCTGCGCGGACAGGCCCAGCAGCTCGTCCGCGGAGACGTGCAGCTCGTGGCACAGCTTCAGCAGGGTCTGGACGCTGGGGAGCATGCCGCCTCGCTCCAGGCGACCGTACACTTCCGTCGCCACGTCGATCCGCTCGGCCACGTCGGCCTGCGTCAGCTCCATGCGACCCCGGGCGACCCGAGCCGATGCGCCGATGGTGGTTGCGAGTTTCTTGTCCATGCCTTTGCTTGCCGACCCGAAACGTTTGGCCGACGGCATAGGACGTATAGAGGCAGACAGACAGAACTTGCCGGGTCAGCATCCCATTGTTCACCCATAGGGTCGCTGCGCGGGAGGTGGACTTTCGGAGTCCGGGCAACCCCGACACCCATGATGCTTCTGAGACGGAGCGCCCTCTGGAAATGGCCTGCGCCGGGTGCATCATCAGGCGTTTCCGGGCTTGTCCGGAGGTGACCCATCACGTTGGAGCCGGCGTTTCCTACGGTGTTCGAGCGTCCTGCCGCCACTGCCACCCTTCAGGGTTGGCTCGTGTTCTCAGCGCCCTCCAGATACACGGCATCCGGCGCGTCGAGCGAGAGGGCTCCGGAGCGGGTGGGGCCGCCGCGGAAGAGATAGACGGCGCGCGTGTCGTCGCGCGGCAGCACCGCCACGTCCGCGTAGCCGTCGCCGTCCCAGTCTCCCAGGCAGCGCACCGTCACCGGCGCTGGCGTGTCCACGGTGAGCGCCTCGCCTTGACCATCGCCGTTGACGTCGCAGCCGCCATCCGCGGACGCGTGGGCCTCGAAGACGGGGGTGCTGAAGCGCGTGTCCGGCGCGTCGGAGGGCGGGGGCCCCGGGCAGCCGCCGCACAGCCCTCCCACCAGCGCCAGCAGGAGCAGCACACCTCGGTGGGCCCAGCGTTTCGCGTCCATGGTCCGCTCCGGTGACAACGGGGGAGCCTTGGGAATAGAGCGCCCAGATGAACGAACGATGACCGCGGGATTCCGGCGGATGAACCGCTGAATACACACGCGCGAGAGCCCGTCGAAGCGAGGCCGAAACACGTCTTCACACAGCCGTGATGCGTGGAAATGCGGACGGGCGTTATCGCCAGGGGATGGATGCGATGACCCTCCCCCGGGAAGCGCCGGCGCCGCTCGTGTTGGAGCAGGCGGTGGAAGCGATGCTCGCCTGCGTGGATGCCCAGACACCGGGCCTGCGCGAGACGCTGCGGTTCCTGGGCCTGTCGGACGAAGCGCGAGGCAAGCCGGCGTATCCGGCGCAGCTGTGGCCGCGCCTCATCGAGCGCATGGCGCGCCTGCTGAACCCGGGGCTGGGGGAGGCGCGAGCGCTCTACCTCCTGGGCGAGCGCTACGGCGCGAGCGTGAAGGCGTCCCGCCTGGGCGCGTCCCTGCATGACTTCGCGCGCGTGGTGGGGGCGGAGCGGATGCTCCAGCGCATGGCCCACAACGTCCAGTGGGGGCACACCTTCCTGGACGCCACGGTGGTGCCGCGCCCGGGGGGCGAGGCGTGGGAGCTGGTCATCCGTCCGCGCGCGGAGTTCGTGGGCCAGGCGTGGCTGGCCGCGGAGCCGCCCCGCTTCGCGCAGGGGCTGCTCACGTTCGCGTTCCAGGACGCGGGCGCGGTGCACGCCCGGGTGGACGTGCTGGAGCACGACCCGGTGAACGCCGCCACCCGCTTCCTGGTGACGCTGTAGTCGCTAGCGTGTCGTAGCTCGGCGTAACAGGTCCTCCGGAGTTCGGCGAACCCGGTCTGGGTGAGTTCGGCCAAACCGGTCCGCACCGGTTCGGCCAAACCGGTCCCCCCGGGCGTCCCGCCGACAGGCCACGCTG